>JAEYFY010000057.1 GCA_023454395.1 Pseudomonadota bacterium | reverse complement strand
AGCAGGGGTGCCATCGGCATAAATCGGGGTTTCTTGCACCATCTGGTTGCCCGACCACAGGTAATCCACACGCTGAACGCGTTTATCTTTAAAGGGCGAGCTTAAAGGTGGCGTAGGGCGATTATCGACCACTTTACTTTTATTAAGCCTTCTGCCAAAAGCATCGTAAGTATAACGCCAACATTCCCCCTCAGGATTAAAACAGGCGATAAGTTGGTTAAGGGTATTCCATTGGTAATACCACGTTTTCGCCCGAAAACCGTGCTGATAAACCACTTTTTGTGTTAATCGACCATTAATGTCGTAATGATAGTCTTGATAACCTTTGGCTGTGATACGACGAGTGACACGCCCTTTTTGTTGCTGTTGCGCCAGTTGCAAAAAGGCACCTTGTGCATCAGATGGGATAAACTGGTGCTCGGTGATATTGAGATTGCTATCGTACTGAAACTTCTCGCTTTGACGTTCAAACTGGTTGCTGTATTGGGTTTCAACAATTTGGTCGTTGGTGTTATAGCGATATTGTGTACGGTTCCAGCGAACATCGTCGATATTGACCAGATTAAAAGCTTTATCGTATTGATAACCTCGGTGAACATCGGTCGATATTGGCGGTTGAAGCGGATTATCGTGTAGCGATTGTAAAAAGGACTCCGTTCCCCGTCCTGCACGTTGATGGGCTAATAAGCCAGTGGCGGTGTAATGGCTCGAATTAGCAAAACCCGCTTGGCTTTGGCGTAAAAACTCTTGTCCCAGTGCGTTATAACTAAACTGCAATGGCGCATGTTGGTTGACTTGCAGCGAGGTCAGTTCATGGAGTTGACCGAAAGCATAATTAAGCTCACGCTCACCAAAGCGGGTTTGGGTGAGGGTATCGTGCTCTTCATCCCATTGATGCTTAATCTCTTGCCCATTAATGCGCTCGCAACACAAATGCCCTTGGTCATCATACTCAAATTCCACTACGGAATCAGGATTGGTGGCACGAATAAGTTGCAAACGTTCATTGTATTGATACGTGGTGGTAGAAAGGCATTTATGCTCGATACCATCAGCCAGCCAAATGCTTTGTTCGGTAACTAACCCTGTCTCATCATAATGATAACGGAGTTCATGATTATCGGGATAACGAGTTGCAATACGTCGCCCTAAGCGGTCGTAACGGTATTGAATTTCACGTCCTGCAAAATCTACTTCACGAATGATTTGACCGGCTTTATCACGTTCATAAGAATAGACATCCCCTGTGGCGTTGATGACTTTTTTCAGTCGTGTGAGTGAGTCATATTCAAAGCGAATTTCCGTCCCATCAGGGCGTATTGTGGCAAGTAATAAATCAAAAGCACCGTAACGATAGCGCGTAGTTTTGCCTTCGCCATCGGTGACGGCGACAACACGGCGTTCGCTGTCATATTCAATATGTTGATGAATATCATCAGGCAGTAAAATATCGCTGAGACTGCCGTTAACACCATCATGCTCTTTGCTGTATTGATAGCGAGTGGTGTGGTTTAGTGCATTGGTGACTTGCAGTAATCGACCTAACTCATCGCTTTGGTATTCGGTACTGTGTTGATAAGGGTTGGTGCTTTTTATTAATTGATTCGCTTGGTTATATTCATACTGCCACTGTGCACCATTCGGTTGAATAGCTTTAAGCAGTTCGCCATGTTGGCTGTATTCATAGGCTTGTTGGCGACCTTGCGGATCGGTCACTGTGGTTAAATTACCTTTGTCGTCGTAGGTCAGTTGCCATTTATCGCCAAAGGGGGAGACATATTCTATCAATTGACCTTGAGTATTATATTGATACTCAATGGAACGCTCATCGGGAAAGGTAATTTGTGCAATATTGCCATCATAATGATAGAGATAAGCAGTTGTTTGCCCTAATGCATTGGTTTCACTTATTTTTTGATTATTATGCCATTGTGTTTTGGTTTCACGCCCTAATGCATCAATTGCATGTGTAACAAGACCTGCATCATTATAATAATAGTAAGATTGTTCTCCTTCATCGTTGAAATAGGTGGTCATCTTATGAACATCATCATAAATAAAACCACCACACCAATAACCGGAAGGTGAGCTGTTTTTTATCGCTCTGCCATATTTGTCATATTCAAGGTAATAATCCGTTTGGTCTGTATCATGCCAACGAGACATAAAACCTTCGGCAGTATATTCATGCCATAAGTGATTCTGCTGATAAGCATTACATTCACTCAAATAACCTTGTTTATCATACTGACAACTGACTAAAGGCTGAGAGATAACCTTATTGGCTAAGGTAATATGACTTAATCGATGAGAATGATAGCCCAAGTAAAGCGCTGTAATACCATTACGTGATACAGAGATTAATTGATGTTGTTCGTTGTAAATAAAATCAATACGTTGATGATTATTATCTGTAATGGCAGAGAGACGTCGATAAGATCCATCGATATGGTTGAAATGATGTGTTAACTGGGTGCGATTGTCGAATAAACTAATGTTAGCTTTTATATCACCAGAGAGCAGAACATGAGGATAATAAGTATTACGGATATTGAGATGGTTATCTGTATAAGGATAGGTGATTTGCGCCCCTTCCTCATTGTGATAAATAATATTATCCGATTGAATTTCTAAAAATATCGACCAGTTATCTGTCCATTTGGGACCAAATAAGCCGGATGCCGTACCTGTTGAACGATAGGTTCGTTGTAATGAAATGGGCAACAACCCTGAAACGGAGAGCACTTCCCAAACTTGAATAAAATCGCCTGTGGCAACGTTAACAGGATCGGATTCACAGACCGCTTTACTGTTGCAGGATTTATTGGGCTTTATATTGGCGCTATTTTCACCCTGTGGTTTGGTTAATACCGTGGCTTCTTTCGGCGGAGGTGGATCTTTTCGAATGAGACGGGGTAATGCTTTAATGCCATTTTGTAGTAAGCTGGCTGCCGCTTTGGTGAGAAAAACGTATTCACCCACTTCTTCTATTAAGGCACCTGATTCTTGTGCTTGGTTGTCGTATTTTAGCCGTTCAAATTGAGGTAAGTTTTCCTCTTTGCGCATTTCATGAGCAAGTGACGTCATTGTTTCAGTGTATTGCTGTTTTCCTTCTTCTGACATAAACCATGTTGCAGGACCATAGGCTTGCGATTCCATTTGATAGGACGCACTGACGGCATTGGCTTTGGAAACGGTTTCAACCAAACCAATTAAACCATTTAAAAAGCCTTTTCCTGCGCCTATGGTGGTATCGGGTAAGTTTTTTCCACCGATTAATTCTGCTTCATGATAAGAATCATCCATCAAGCGTTTCAGCTCTTGATAGGACATCTGGTCTGGACGTTTTTTTTCTGGTGGTGCTTCAGCAGAAATTTCCGTGGCTTCATTGGCTTTTTGTAGGGCTTTTTCTTCAGAATAGAGGCGACCCGGTACATTATTGTTGTTCATCATGACGTCAGAGCCATGAAAAGCAGCCGATTGTCCACAAAAACGCACAGAAGGCGATCCACTGGTGATAATACAGTTTCCACGTCCTAAGCTGGTGCCTGAAACAATGCCAGTGCCTGCGTTTCCCTGTGTTCCTTTAATCACACTTCCCACCGTTAATGTAGGAACACCATTCACACGTACCGTAGAAACATAGGTTTCTTCTGCACTGAGTTGTTGAAAACTGTCAAAGGGAACAACAACGTTGCCCACTTGGCAAACATCAGGACCTGTGGCGATAACGCAGTAATCGGCATTTTTATTCCCGACGATTTTTTTTGTCATGAGTAATATCCTTATTACAACTTATAAGCCTGAAGTTGCAGCGTGCTTTCCATCGTCGAAATTAATTGGCGATAACGCCATGTTAGGTATAGTTTTTGTTCATCAAGTGATACACATATTGTGTCTAGCTTTAATAACTCATAGGGGGCTTCTGAATGAGACAAATAAGGAATGGCAACAAAACCAATATGAGGTAAAACAAGGTCTACACGAGGTGTTTGTGCGAAAAAACCGCTTAATGAGAGGGTTTCATTACCCACAAAAAAGCCTTGTTGATGCTGATCTGCTGGCGTACTCATAAAGAAATCAGACTTAAAATCATCAGGATAATAAGGCTTTATTTGATTGAGCCATTCGTCTTTATAGGTACCTGCAAATTGTGATCGTTGTTGCCACCAACGACTATATTGCCCATAGCCCGCGACATCCCACGGTTTATTCAGGTGGAATGCTTGTTCTGAAAGGGGATAGTGAATTTGAGGAGCAGGGTATTGAAGTGCCTTATCAAGATAGCGGCTCTCATACCAACCTAAACCAACCGGATTTTTCTCATAAGCTTCTTGAAGACTATTCTTGCCACCATAAGCATTCTCATAAATAAGCGGTAAGGCAGAAATAAGCTGTGGAGAGCTTAATTGCCAATCATGGTGATGTTCCCAATAACGAGGGCCATTGAGGGTCAATTTTTTGTGTATTTGACCTATTGATAGCTCGGTTTCCCATTGAGCTAAAGGCGTTTCATCTAATGTTCGGGCGGTACCCACAAGATATATTTCAGCATTGGGTTTATAAGACACAAGATCTGTTTCGTGCAATAAACTGCTATTTTCAGGCGTTGTGCGGTAAATATCTGCCATAATGAGTGTTTTTTGCTCATCAGCAATGTCACATCTGCCCGTGAGAGGATCAAAATCACAAGTGACTTTTACTGCAAGAGTTTGCCAATGTTCATCTTTATACCCCAGTTTTTCAAAGGAAAAATGAGGAAAAGGAGTCTGGTTAATAACGTGAGCGAGCATCCGAAACCCCTAGTTGATATCGACATCTTTGCCCGAGATCTGCACCGGACCTGAGGCTTCAAAGCTAAATTCTGTGCCATTAATGGTGATATGACCTGCGCTGTCCATCCTAAGCACGCTGGCACCGCAACGCAGTTCAAGGGCATCCCCTACATCGATGGCTAACGTATTACCCACACTGATTTTTTTATGTTGACCAACCGATTCAGTGTTATTTTCATTAATGGTTTCAGTACGATTACCTTTCACCACCATTTCTTGATTTTTATCGATAATTTCAGCGTGGCTATTAAGTACATGCGTCGTGCGATTGTTAAGCACCACGGTATTCATATCCTTTTGCGCATGAATAAAAATCTCCTGCTTACCGCCGGCATCTTCAAAGCGCAGTTCATTAAAGCCATCACCCTTATGGGTTTTGGTTTTGATTGTGGTGCGAGTCATATTTTCAGGAAATTTCAACGGTGGCGCGTTGCGACCGTTATAGGTACAACCCGTGATAATCGGTCTATCAATATCGCCATTTAAATAAGAGACAATCACCTCTTGCCCGATACGTGGTACGGCAGAAAAACCATAGCCATTACCATTCCAACCCATCGCCACGCGCACCCAACACGAGGCACTGTGATCGGGTTTGCCATAGCGATCCCAATGAAAATAGACCTTCACCGCACCCACTTCGTTGACGTAAATCTCTTCATCTGGAGGACCCACCACAGTGGCAACTTCATCGCCATCGGCAGTGGGTTTATAATGATGTGGAGGACGCCATTCTTGCGTAGCGGGAATAAATTCGACGCTATTAGACAGTTGAGTCCCTTCGCCACCACCGTTATCCGCTAACGGCTGTACACCATGATGCGAAACTTGAATAACTTGCCAGTTGTCATTCATCATTAAATTAGGGTGGTTGCTTAGCGAGAAAATCTTGCCCGGCATTAAGGCAAAACAGTTGGTGCTGGCGCGTCCAACACGACTGCCGTTGCGCAGTTGTTCAAAACGTATGGCGGTGAGAGGTGCTGCTTGTGCATCTTCTTGAAAACGTCCATAGCTTTCAAACACACTATGCTGCCCGCCTTTTTCTAATTTGGCTTGATGGGCTAACGGGTAAGAAGGGCGGATAAAGTTATTGTCTTTTTGAATGGTTTCATCAACACAGAGATATTCACCGTATTGCCATGTGGTTGCCGTGCTGTCGGTAATATCGCTTTCCGCTTGAGGGTTATAGGTCAGGTGAATGCCCGCAGTCATCCCCATATGTTCATCGCTATAAAACAGTTGGTTCTCTTCAAACCAAAAGTTAATCCCTTCTTCAAAAGCTAAACGGCACCAAAACGCATAGGCGGATTCCCGTTTTTGTGTGGTATAAGGGCGTTTTTGGTGTAAATCATCACGGTAAAATTTGCTGTCTGCTTTGATATGGGCTTCTTCTAACAGCGTTTTTAAAATCTCAGGCACTTTTTTATGCTGAAAAATACGGCTGTCTTGATTCAGCGTCATTACCCACATTTCAGGGCGAATATCAAAGTGATACCACGTTTTTACACCATCAGTATTGCCTTGCACCGCGCCCGCTAATATTCCGCGCACGGTGCGGACTTCTTTACCATTGCGTTTTACGGTTAACGAGGACGCCACACCTAACAGTGATTGAAAATCGATGAAAGGCAAGGTGGTAACCGCGCTAATGGAGAGCGAAAATAAACGTGATAACCCTTCGTTTAAGTTAAATTCAGTGACTTGAAAGGTGCTTTCAGGCAATCCGGCAATTTGGCAGGTGAAAACTAAACCCGAAGGTGATACCGCACCTAATAGCGAATCTAACAGTTGTGCATAGGCTTTATTTTTAGCTAATCCTTCAGAGAAGGTTAGCCCGGGCATATCGTCGCTTTTTACTCCTCCCGTAAAACCACCGCCAGGAATAAGCGCTGAGGCTTGAGATGCCATGGATGAGGCTTGCGAAAGCCCTTGTTGTGCCGTCTGAGCTGTGGCGATGGCTTGCTGAGTAGAGTCTGAAAGGGCTGAGGTTGCTTTAGAAATTGCTAACGCTTGCGCTTTGTCGAGCGCTTTCTTCTTTAATCCACCAAGTTGAGAGGTCGAATTATTTTTTTTATCTTTCGCAAACATCATTCGCTCCAATATCCACTGAGCAAGCTACCGCTTGTTTTTATCCATTAAGAAAACGCAAAGAAACACCTACACACCAAGGCGTGTAGGTGAAAAGAAGGATTAACCTTCGAGAGGCGCACGCCAGTCGTCAGAGCCTGAAGTGCCTGCAACTGTGTGTTCCCAATCAATTTTGCGATAAGAAAGGGAGACTTCGATTAACTGTGTGAAGTCTGATTTTGCTGGATCTTGACAGTGAGGCATTTGACAATCGATGTTGACGATAGTCGCATCGGTTAATGTGGTGGTGAAGAAATGCTCTTGTTTCCCTTCAACCGAAGTGCGATACCATTTTAACGTGGTTTTCGGCAGCATTTCGCCAGAAGCTAAGGCGTTATATAGCAGAGGAACCGCTTTGTTTAACGCCACGGTAAAACGGAATGGTTTATGGGCGCGTTGACCAGAAGGCTGACCGGATTGTGGATCAGTCGGTACTGTCACTACGTGAGAAAATGCTTGTACCAGCATTTCATCTTCGTGGCCTTGAACATAAATATTACCGACCGATTCTGCGGTAAATGCGCCCGCAGTGATGTTACCTTGAGTTTTCCCTTCGATAGAGATATAGCATGGAGTTGGCATGGCAAGTCCTTAATTTACAGTGAATAATCGTTTTTCAACAAATCATTTTGTTGAAGTCCTTTCGATAAAAATCAGCCAGTGCGCACTGCGATTTGATAAGAGTAGCTTAAGTAATTTTGAAAGGAAGTAAAGGAAGGGGCGGAGAGAAAAGGCGTTGTATCCTCGTAGGATAAGTGACTTCGCGTAAAATAATTGTTCACGCGTTATTTACTGCTTTCGTATCTCATTATAAGTGTATTTACGTACATTATTCACTTTCGTAAATGTCCGAAATCTCGCTAAAGCCAGTCTGTTCTAGTGTACATAGATTTTTAATATGTAACAAAATGTGTATTTTGTTTCAAATTGTAACAGTGTTGATTTATAAGGAAAAAAAGCTATTGTTTTTATAGAAATAATCAAAAAAAGATTTATTTTAATATTGATTTAAAAATGAACACTTGAAATTTAGTTATATATAGAGATAAATATAATCTTAAGTGTGACCATTTTAACTATCACCTTATTTTCCTCTGAATCAACATCAAATAACCAATCCATTGTTATATTTCTCATCGTTACCTCCTCTTTATATGCTCAATTTATTGTCTTAATAACATTAGTTATCTTGTGGATTATTTGTTAATCAATTTATTTGATTTAGCTTATCTATTTGCAATTTGAATGTGTCATAAGCCCACGCTTAACAAATTGGTCGTAGATCTTTAATAGTGAAAAATTTTATATTTCGACGAAGAAACCAAGAAAAAAACTAGCTGAATATCATTTCATTTTACTTAATGCGTTTAAATAATCGATAAAAAACAAAATGATGATTAATCCCCTTCTTTGCATAAGTAAATTAAATAGTACGGATTTTTAAGAAAAAAACAGACGAAAAGATTTACAAATACTTTACTAATAGTTTACAAATGAAATAAGATAGGGTGATTGTTTTAATGCTAATAATTCATTGTGTAAAAGGAACGTGTAAAATGGCGATATCTAGAAGAAAATTTATCATTGGTGGAAGTGTGGTGGCTGTCGCTGCTGGTGCGGGTATTTTGACACCAATGTTAACTCGCGAAGGGCGTTTTGTCCCGGGTACGCCAAGACATGGCTTTGTTGAAGGCACTGAAGGTGCTTTACCAAAACAAGCTGATGTTGTTGTTATCGGTGCTGGTATTCTTGGTATTATGACAGCTATTAACCTTGTAGAACGCGGTTTATCTGTTGTGATTGTTGAGAAGGGCAATATCGCAGGTGAGCAATCTTCAAGATTCTACGGCCAAGCAATTAGCTATAAAATGCCGGATGAAACATTCTTATTACACCATTTAGGCAAACATCGCTGGCGTGAAATGAATGCTAAAGTAGGCATTGATACTACTTATCGTACACAAGGCCGTGTTGAAGTTCCTCTTGATGAAGAAGATTTAGTTAACGTAAGAAAATGGATTGACGAAAGAAGTAAGAATGTTGGCTCCGATATTCCATTTAAAACCAGAATTATTGAAGGTGCTGAATTAAATCAACGTCTTCGTGGTGCGACAACTGATTGGAAAATTGCTGGCTTTGAAGAAGATTCCGGTAGCTTCGATCCAGAAGTTGCAACCTTCGTTATGGCTGAATACGCTAAAAAAATGGGCGTTAGAATTTACACTCAATGTGCGGCTCGTGGCTTAGAAACACAAGCTGGTGTAATTTCTGACGTTGTAACAGAGAAAGGTGCAATCAAAACTTCTCAAGTTGTTGTTGCTGGTGGTGTTTGGTCACGCCTATTTATGCAAAATCTGAATGTTGATGTTCCAACACTGCCTGCATATCAGTCTCAACAGTTAATCAGTGGTTCACCAGCAGCACCAGGTGGCAACGTTGCTTTACCGGGTGGTATTTTCTTCCGTGAACAAGCTGATGGTACTTATGCAACTTCTCCTCGCGTTATTGTAGCTCCAGTAGTGAAAGAATCTTTCACTTATGGCTATAAATATCTGCCATTATTAGCATTACCTGATTTCCCTGTGCATATTTCTTTAAATGAGCAGTTAATCAATTCATTTATGCAATCAACGCATTGGAACTTAGATGAAGTTTCTCCGTTTGAGCAATTTAGAAATATGACTGCATTACCAGATTTACCTGAGTTAAATGCTTCATTAGAAAAATTAAAAGCAGAATTCCCAGCCTTTAAAGAATCGAAATTAATTGATCAATGGAGTGGTGCAATGGCTATCGCACCAGATGAGAACCCAATTATCTCAGAAGTTAAAGAGTATCCAGGCTTAGTCATTAATACTGCAACAGGTTGGGGTATGACAGAAAGCCCAGTATCAGCAGAATTAACGGCTGATTTATTACTTGGCAAAAAACCTGTTTTAGATCCAAAACCATTTAGCCTTTACAGATTCTAATCCATTTAGTTTTTATAGATTTTAATCCATATAGTTTAAAAGCCCTCAATTTGAGGGCTTTTTTGTATGTTCTTTATCATGACTAAACGTGTTAGTTTTTAACTAATTTAAAATAATATTTAATTTTTAATTTAAGATTATTTTTTATAAGTGAATTTTTCAAATAAGTAATTATTACTTTATTCTAAATAAAATGTAAGTTAATAAAAATAAAATTAGTTATTATTTTTATTTAAGTAGATTCTATTATTAATATATTGGGTTCTAATCTCATTGTTGGTGATGCAAAATAATAACTAAGATATATTTTTATAATATTTATTTCTTATATATTAGCGATAAATATATTCACCAATAAATTTATTGATTTTATTCATGTGTGGTTTATTTGAAATAATTTTCTCTTCTTCTTTAAAATCATAACTAAAAATCATCTAACTTGTTGATATTTATTGATTGCTTGTTTTATTTTTAATACTGTATTGTTACTCAAAATCTGATGATTATTAAAATAATATATAGAAATGTAAATTATTTTAAATTTAAAATATCGGAATAACCTTATTAACAGAATTAGTGAGAATAAGTAATATTACGGTTATTCAACTACTAATAGTTAAGTATTTTCAGTTTATGGTTTGATAGTTTATAAACTATAATTCGGTGTTTTATCGATGTAATCATCTAATAAAAGAAGGAGAATAAGGGATGATTAACACCAAAGTTGGGAATATAATAAAAATGATAAGAAGACAATTGAAAATAACAGAAAATGAAATGTCTGAAAGGTTGGGGATAAGTATGCTACATTATTCTCAATTAGAGAGTGGATATTTAAAAATAACAGTAGAACAATTGATTATTATTTCTTATATACTTGGTGTTACACCTCAAAGTCTTATCTTAGAGGCTAAAAAAACAGATTTTATGGTTTTTGAGGATAAGCAGTCGATAACTCAACCAAGTGAAATAGTTATATTTAGAAAGAAGAAAGTTGTTTAAAAAAATTGGTATTTTATTTGTTGATATTGAGTTCTGATAAATATATTGAGTCATCTTTTAGTTTTTTTAATTAAAATTCTATTTCTCAAAACTCAATAACTAATCTCAATAATTAATCTCAATAACTAATAGCACAAAAGCCATCCTATAATAAGATGGCTTTTGTGTATTTAATGGCAGCGAGTTGTACCTGTTATATGATTTATCGCGCCGTTTCTAATCAATAGTTTCTGCATCTCTTTAAGGTTATTTTGGCAAGCATAACTTAACGCGCTGTGGTTATAAGAAAACAATGATTTATCTTGCGTTGTTGTAACAAGGTTAACATCAGCACCTTTAGAAATAAGGTACTTTACGGTCTCAAGGCGATTATTACTGGCTGCAATCATTATAAATGTTTCACCATCGCTTTCTACTCTTTGGTTATTGAGTTCAATATCACTTCTCATTAGGTCGTGAATTTTTTTTACTACATTGACGTTATTTCCTAATACTGCTGATTTAAAAACATTATAAACATCGCCTTTATCCGTAGCCCAAAGGCTTGCGCCTTGCGAAATGAGATAATCAACCATTTCTTCGTCACCAATAAACGCAGCCCATCCCAGCGCGGTTTGTTCTAAGCTTCCCGTGTCTTTCGCTTCAATATTTTGACCATCGGCAAGCATCTTTTTGACTTCATTTAAATCACCATGTTTAACCGCATCAAACCATAGTGCATTTTCACCTGTACTTGGTGAAGTATAGAATATCCGATGTGGTAAACGTGATTTATTAGCCAATTCAATCATATCAGAATAATTTGATTTAAAAGATTGATATTCGGGCGGATTATTTTCATTAATGATCAATGCTTGTGCGCTAAAAGAAATTAATGCTAATGAAATAACAAACATTTTTATATTCATTTAAATACCTTAAAATATAAATAACTAACAAAACTTATTACAAATAGTTTATTAAAAATTAATATTTATTAGTGTTGGTAATTGAAACAGAATGTAAATAAGGTGTTTTTTATTAATACGTAATTTCAATAAAGATAAATCTTATTAATTTATTTCTGGTTTTAGTAATTAAATACACGTGAATTTACTTGTATTTTCTTGAATATAATGAGAGTCATTCCTTTTTTGTCATTATATGATGATTTAATTATGTTATAACTATATGGTTTGATAGTGTTATTTCATTATTATTTACTTTCTCTATTTTTAATTTAAAGACTATTTTGTAATAATTGGTTACTTTTTAATGGATATTGCTATCATTATAAAAACAGTGTGATTATGATATTTTTGATTTTTAAATTAATAATAGGTGGTTTTGTCAATTTTATAATCTTTTTCATCTATTATTATTTTTGATTTCAATATTGAGTGTTCATTTTTAAGTATTATATCTTCATTTTGGCTGTGATTTGTTTCTGATTGAGAGTTAATAAGGGTTATTTTTAGTTTAAAAGTATTTTTTTTGCTAAAAATATAAAGGCCAATATAGGATAATTTGTAATCAGGATAGCGAATATCTCTTTTACTATAATCAATTAATGGTAATTTATTTTCTTTATTGTTCATAACTAAATTTATTTTTGATTCTAGTACCTGATATTTATCATTTTGATAATTAAGCTCTAATATAATCTTGTATTCATCTTCATCAGGAAATATAAAGTCTATTGAGCCAATATTATTTTTAGATGTAAATATATCTTCTTGATTTAATGTAATATCTGCAACTGTTACTGTTCTTTGTATATTATCATAATAAATGACAGGGGTTGATTGAGTATTTTGAGATGGGGTTTTTCTTTCATCTTTGGATTCTGAGGCTATTTTAATTAAATCTATTGGGCCAACAAAGATAAGCCCGCCATAAGGTGAACCCATAATGCAGCCATTTAATAAACTAACAATGACAATAAGTATTAAATTCCTTATAACGTACATATTTTTTCCTTATTTAGATTGTAATAACGAATATCGATTTAATAGTTGTTTAAAATGATTATCTATTTGTTGATACTCATAGTCTGAAATTGCATTTCGTGTCGGTTGTTTTTCAAGTAAGCGTAGCTCTTCTTCTAAAGGTTTAGCTTGATTGAAATGTTGACGAGCTTTGAAGATGATAGATTTTAATTCGGAGCCTGTAATGTAATTTTTAGGATTACCATCAAAGCTATCTAATCTTTGGCTTAACCTGTCGAGTTCAGTCATACCTTTAGACCATTGATTAAGTTGTTCATCAGTGGTGGCATTTATTTTTAGATTATTCTTCCAAAGCTGTGTAAACGATAAAAGTTCTGGATTATCTTCATATTGCTCGTTCAAATAGCGGATTACTTCTAGCCCATAACTCTGCGCCCATGTGGGAGAAAGCAAGGCAAGTTCGTTTAAACGCTGTTGGATCACGCCTATCTGCGGAGCATTGAGTGTCTTTGTGATATTTTTACTATTTACAGTTTGTTGTTCAATAAAAGAGCCAGCATGGGCATTAATGGTTGGGATATAAGGGAAAGCATCTGTCAGGTTGTTATTTTTTAATTCAGATAACCAAAAATAAAATAAGATAACAAAGAATAAACTACTAGTTAGTATGCCAATTAAAATACCCCGCCATAGCTCCTGCCGATATGTTTTTTTTACGGGAGAGTGTAATGAAATGGAGGAGGATATATAGGTTTTTGGTGACGTAATACTTTCATTAGCATTAAGAGGAGTCGGTGATGCAGATAAAGTTGTATCGATAATTTGAGGGGGGATCTCATTTTCTTTATTGATAGTAGAGGATAAATCGAGAGAATTAAAATTGCTATCTAATGTGTCTGCATTCTCTAACTGCCTAGCTTGAGCAATAATTAAGTTCTCTAGATAATCAAATTGAACAAGATGTTTAATTTCTAATATTTGAAGATGATGATTGATACTCTTTAGTAATTCTTCAATTTGATAAAGGATTGATAAGTCAGAATAAACAAAAGTAGTTCCACGAATACCAGAGATTAATTGTTGGCTTAAGGATGAAAGAATATTGATACGAGTATGAGTTTGCACTGGCCATAATGTTTGCCAATATTGGGTCAATATTTTATGGATTAGGTAAAGACCTTCATTTAAACCATCCAGCCCAGATTGATGTTGGCGACACAAAACAAACCAAGCTGCTGTTTGAAGATCGACACCATTTTGATTAAGTAAAGAAATGCATAATTCATGAACATATTGCCAATTAATATCAGGGCGTGCTGGATGAAAACGTTTATCAAGTTCTTCTTTAATACTAAGAAATTGATTAAATACACGAGGATCACCACCAACTGGAAGTGAATCTAAGTAAGAATTCATAATAGCCTCAAGTTAATTTAAGGTCTAAATTTTATAAAGAGAAATCTAAATGGAGATAGAAATTGAGATAGAGGAAGATAAGCTTAATATAGCTGAAATTGTTTTTTTAGATGATGGAGAAATATTCGTCCATCAGGTAAGAATTCAGTACCATAACGTATAAGTCCACGCTGATGTAATTCAATATCTAAAGAATAACGCAATTTTCCAAATTCATTTTCAGGTAATATACCTAGTGTGACGGATTTTATTCTAGGCTCATATTTTAGTAATGTTGTTGATAATATAGCCATTACTTTATGTGAACTTCCGGGTAGCCCTTGAATTATTTTACTCATATCAGGTAAACCATAATCCGGTAGATGTTTTAATGTTCCTGCTCGTGAATTTAATATTCGACGAATATTATCCATAACAGAAAGAATAACCTGATCTTCTTCTGATATAGAATCAACAGGTAATCCACCTGAAAAATAACCAGTTAGCATTTCATAGAGAGACGGTTGTGGCATCGTTATTTTTTATCCAAAGGTTGTAATGTCAGTGTATTTTCAGCAAGCACAATTTTACGCGCTTTATCAGGATCGAGTTCGTTTTTAGGAATAACAATACGCCAGTTATTTTTGGCTTCATCTGGTGTATGAAACATTGTGGCAATGGCGACAAATTCGGTTTCTTTTTCCATTGGCATATCGAGAGCAATAGATTCACCAGGACGAATACGTAAATCTTTTTGCGCTAATAAAGAGGATTTTAAAATATCGTCATTTTGATTAAACAGTGAGAGATAGTCGCTATCATTAAAAGTATCCGCTGATTTTAGTTGAAATACTCGAACAATCACGGAAAGTGATGAACCATTATCATCAGTATTAAGTGCTTCTCTTGCAGTAAAATCTAAATGCAATATTTTTATTTGTTTATAAAAAATAGATTTAGTTAAAGAGACCGTACCATCACTAATGGTTTGTGTTAGACCACAACCTACAATTGCAAACGTTACTATAAATAGTAATGTTAATCGGCGAATAGAAGAAAAAAATGTTTGCGATTTAAAATTGATAATTGCCATATTCATCACTTTTATAATGTTGAGTGCGGAGTGTTAGATATTGATAAAAACCAAGACCTATGGTGATAAAAGAAGTGACAGGTGATTTTTCAGTCATGTTATGAGGTCGCATAACCGCAGTTCTACCTAGTTGCACTCCTTGGCTTTTTGAAGTACTTAGTGTTGCATCAGGTAATAAATCTCTCGGTAATGTTAAACGCAGCCGCGCATTAACGCGGGAGCCTAAATAGACACGAAGTAATGCCATAAAGTCTTGGTAAATATCGCCATCAGGTAACCAGCCTTTTGCTTCATCTTTATTTTCAGTATGTAGCTTTATTAATACTTGGCTATTTACATCTATCGCGTAGCGACCTAAAACGGGTTTATTTTCTAATGTAATAGGGGATGAGCATGACATTGTTGTGGGGCTATCCAGCGCTATTCTTCGTGGATCATGAGGAATAATTCTGGCCTTTGTTGCTGGCGCTAATAATTTTACTAATGCGCTAATACCTTCGGCCGTGCGTGTTGGTAAACGTAAGATCCCTAATAGCGCTAAAAAACGAGATAAAGGTGATTGCACATGATTAGCACAACCTGGAATACCTAAACCAATTAAGCCATAAAGATATTGTGATGTTTTATCTGATCCTCCTTCTCCAAAAGTCGCAGGATAAGAGTATTTGCGCCAGATCCGATAAAATTGAGTGGTAAGACGATGGTTAAAAATATCTAAAAAATCAGTGAGTGGATCTGTGCCATCGCGATATTGTGCAATATCATCCAGATAAGATGTAGGAAGAGGTGAAGTGATACCATAAAGCCCCAGAAAGGTAGTCCGTAAGCTTGGCACTGTGCTGTTTCGATATTTATCAAGAGAGTCAATTCCTTTGATTTCCGTCACTGGAAAACCCATACCTCGATGAGGGCGAAAACGGATAGGATCGTCTTTGGGATTGTGAGAACGACCTAATTCATAGTATGTAGAATTGGATTTTTCGAGTAATTGACAAAAGCGGTAGAAATTCACATAAGGTAATTTTTCACCTAACTTTTGAATTAACGGGATAGCTGTGGGTTGTGGCTTTCTTTCCATTGAATTCGTTTTCCTGTTGGCAAAATAATCAGTGTTAATTGATTAAAAAGATGAACATCGGCATAAAGTGCAAAAAAACGATTAAGCATTTCACCAAATAAATGAATATCACCTTCACCATTAAAACCATTACTGTCTAACGTCACTTCGATATCAATACCTCGTTGTAAAAAACCTTTCTCAAAGCGTTCAATTAAATGGTGTTCAACATGAATAATGGCATCGAGTTTTCTATGGTTCATATCATCATCTCGCCAATCATAAAGTGCGAGAGTGCCTCTTAGCACTTCAGCATTATCCATCATGTTAAGAAAACTTGAACCTAAGTGACTTAGCACTCGCCAGTGGAAACGATCTTCAGACGGAGGATAAAGTGGTAAGGTGGGTTTACATAAATTATGGACGGTTAATGGGATCTGTAAGGTTTGTTCGGTTCTATCAAGCAATGTACTTTGCAGTGCTTTACGGGGCAATTGCCCATTAGTTCCTGTGAGCTGTAATGAGAGTGTTTCTGTTTGGGTTGCTAAATCAATCTCTTGTTTTTCCCCTCCTAATATAAGCCAAGTATCATGAAGACCCGTTACACCACGCTTCACACGGGTATGATAATAACGTTCAGGTGCATTATGCCGTAACATACCACCACGATGGCGAAAGCTGGTAAATGGTACATAAACCGCTTCATTTGTCCGTTGAGAGCCATGCACGCTATCAACACTATAGATTTCAGTATGCCCATCTTGAATACGACGTGGGCGTAATAAATATTCGCTTTCCAACCCATTAACTGTCAGTGGATCGGCTTCTATATTAAAAAGATTGATAACGGGTACGCAATGTAAGCGAATATTTTCACTATTTAATGTGAGGTCGCTATCCCATAACGTATTAAGAACAAAATCCAATTCAAATGTTGATGTTTCTTCAGGAAAATGGATATCACCTAATCCATTAAGTGATACAAACATAAATTTTTCACGAAAAGAAAAATATTCGAGTAATAATTGATAGCCACTGAATGTGCTATCTCCTTTAGGCCAAAGCGTGTCGGTATCTTTAAATCCTCCCGGTGAAAAATAGAGAGGAATTGCAATTCTATCTTTTGATTGAGGGAGTTTTAAATACGTTTTTGCCACTTGTTTCGTTAATGCTAAATGCAGTGCATTGGTTGTCGGAATATCGCCAGATAAATAAAATGAGAGGGCATGCAGATTAACTTCAGGCCAATTAATTATTTCACTGCATGTAAATTTCAACCGGATAGTTGAACGCCCATCAGGCTCTGTCGTTAAATTAACAGACGCTATTTTGATTGGATTAATCGTTAAATCTTGAGTTGTTCGATAGTGACAAACCGTTTTTTTAGGGCCAATAGGGCGAGAAAGAACTTCAAATTGAGCTGGTATTTTATCCGTCATTTTCATCTTTTGAATATCAGGGGCTAATTCAACAATGGATAATGAAGGGATTGTCTGTAAATAATGAGGCCACAATAAACTAACAAGCCCTTCTGTTAATTCAGGTAAATCATCATCAATTTTTTGTCTTAATTGTCCCATTGAGAAAGCAAAGCCTTCAAATAAACGCTCAACAAAAGGGTCGGGCGTACCTGCTTTATCTAAATCGAGCATTGCAGCTCTATCAGGATGGGCTTGTGCAAACTCTTTGGCGGCTTCTCTAAGATAGCGCATTTCTGCATCAAAATAGCGAAGGGTTAAATCATCCATTAGTTTGATACCTTGACTTATATGCTCTTCATACTTCAAATTCAGCGTTGTTGATTCGCTGTATTTAGAATGATTGAGAGTAGAGTAAAAGATTAGGAATATAAAATTGCAGAGCGAACGGGGTCGATCGCAGTTAATTCACGCAATAACAGCTCCATCTGTTGTTCAATATGCGTTTTATCTGAGGTGTTACGTTGAATTTTGGCTCGATAAAGGTGAAGTTGTCGTGCTTTCACTTCAAAAACATAGTTAGGCTCCCATTGCGTTAATGACATCGAAAGTGCTTTTTTATCGAGTTCGCGTAATAAATTTAATGCCAGATCATGGCGAGCAAATTGTTCTGCTACTCGTGCCATAATGAGGTTTAATAACCATTTTTGTCTTGAAGTGCTGATATCGGGGCGATGTTGTAGCCATTTTAAGGCAACTTCTATGCCTTCATTATCTGCTTGTGTAATAGCTTCGGTTTCTAATGCCAATATTGGTTCATCATCAGATGGATGAGAGTCACTGTTTGATAACCCTTGCATGGTATCAAAGTTGTCTTCCATAACATGTTGTTTTATCCAACTTAATGTTACTTCATCGGCAAATGGCGTACCATCTTCCCATGATAATTTTTCTAAATCAGGAAGGCGGGTAAGGAATTGTTTTAAATCGTTTTTTATAATATCAGACCATGCATTCCAAGGTGCAGGTGATTTACTAAGTGCTTGATAGAGATACCATTGCACATCTAACCAAAAATGGTTAACACCTTCTGCAAAAAGCTTATCAGCTTGCTCTGCCAGCTCCCCCCAACTTTGTTGTAAGTAGAGGCGTTTAAGTTGCGCTCTTGCATCGGTTCTTGGCGGAGAAAGACGAGTACATCCTTGCTGATCTTGTGGTGGAAGTTGATGAAGTGTATCCCATCTCACGACTTTCATTAATCTATGTCCTGCTAACCAGCCACTGGGTTGATTTCGTAAGTAGTTAGCAAGCATTTTAGATTGATCTAATAATTCACGACCTGATTGTATTGTCTCTATTGGTGTACTTTGTGAAACTGAAGGGGGGGATGAATGGCTGTAAGTCGATTCAGCTCGGCTAATGTTCTGTGGTACAACGCTGTTTGTTCCTCCTGATTGAGCAAGGCGCTTTTCGAGAGCCTGATATAATCCTGCAAGTTGTGGCTTTTCAGCTTCATTCCATGTTTCAAGCTCCGTTTCAATGGTGGCTAATAAAGCGATAATACGAGAAAACTCATGGCGATCGACTTCAGGATACAGCGATAAGCTATCTAAAACGCGCTGCCCTGATAACCACTCTAAAGCTGATTTCCGGCTAGTGGCTCGGCTAGGTAATAACGTGTCGTGATAGCGAATAAGCAACCCACTTAAAAGCCCTAAAGAATCGGCAAGCCCGTGCTCACCTTCTTTGTGTAAACGCGCCCAAATATAATAAGTGACAACACGCACATCTTTGCAGAAATTGAGCAACAATTTTTCAGCGAGTAAGCAAATCAGTTCAGTATCAGCCCCTGATAGTTTATTAACTTCTTCTTTCATTCGCTCAAAATCATCCTCATAACTGGGATCATCACCCACAGGTTGATTAGGGGTAATCGGTAATAGCCAACGATCCCATAAAATGATTTGTTGTTGAGCAAGTTGTTGCACTTTGTTTGTATCATCAGCAAAGCATGATGAGATTAAGGTATCCAATAAGGACATCGTGAGCGTATTTCCTTTTGAGAGAGTAGGTTTAGTTAATCCAAGAAGATCTTTTCCGGTAAAACGAAATTGCGTAGTTGTAAAAGTGCGATAGGACCTTCGCCCATTTCTGTTCTTAAGGTGTAATTAAGTGACTGACCGTTTAAGGTTTTCCAATTGATGGAATAACTGCTGGTGCTACCGGCATAAGGGGCGATGTTGGCATCTTCCAGTAAACGGATCATGCCCCAGACGCCGCGATAATCGCCATAGATACGTGCGCCCGTCTGGGTAGTTATCCAACTAAGAGATGCGCCAGAGGCAACCGTATCCGCGGGCCAAACAAAACGTTGCCATTGTGGTTGTTGGTTATCATAGATGAGCGACTGTTTATCTATCATTAGATGGGTTTGCATAATATCGGGCGAAGTCCCCGGGCGTAACTCAAAATAAAGGCGTGCTTCACCATTGGCAAAAACCACATCTCCTAGATAACTTAGCTTATCTAATGCTTTTAAGAATTCAGGATCAAAGGTTAAGCCTTGCGCATTTGTGGTATCGGGCACCCAGTGTGTTCCTTCTTTATGTAAAACACCGTTAAGGTGAGTCTCAAGAAAACGCTGGATACGGCCGTTATCAGGGCGTAAATATTGCGCCATTAACGGCAGTGAAATCTCACTTTGGGTGTTTTTAAGTGGGTAACGACCGCCAAAGGCTCTATTCCAGTCATTAACAATAGCATTTCGCCATTGAGTGTTGATGCCTTGTGACGTTGGCGCTAACAACTGTTGCCACGCTTGAGATAAGGGTTGTACCAGAAGTGTTTGCCCAAAACCATTCCATTCTTGACCAAAGCTGGCTGCGATTAAACTACCGTAATCTTGTGTTTCTGATAAATCGACTGTTTTTCCTTCAAAAACACTTCGGGCTAATGCTTGAGACATGGCTTGTGGATCGGGGGCATTAACGACTTGCTGGAGTTTTAAACGTACTCTAGTTACGCGTGTGAGATAAGCTTGTAAGCTTAATGCATCACTATTTTGCGCTGAAGATTGGGGATCAGTAAAGGCCAGTATCGGGGCAAAAACAGGCTCTAAAGGTCCTGTGAATTCGGCTTTTTGGCTAATAACAGGTTGTTGTTCTTTGTTTAATAAATCTTTGGCTGAGTTAACAAAAGAGTCTGCTAATTTTTCTTGCTGACGACCCGTTTTGCCTTGATAAGAAAGCGTATTCATTAAAGCAATAATGGGGGATTGTCTGACATCGCTCATTAATGTGAGTTGATCGATGGTATCTGAGAGACTTTGCGTTTCTCGCCACTGTAAGCCATTGAGGAAGGTTAACCAACTTCCTGAAAAATCGTTAAAATAGCGTTCTGTTAGGTTCTGTTGCAGTTTTTCGGGAGAGATATCGATATCCGTTTCTTTTTGGGTGTCACTTAATACCCAATCGATTTCTTCTCGTCTTTCATAAACGGCTTTTTTAATCGCTGGTTCAATTGATTCTTCCCAGGCTTTACGCGTAAAAATTCCTGGTATGATTTCCTTGGTACTGAGTAAGAAACTGACATCAGTATCCCCCGTCATATCATCTAACGTCATGTCCGCAAAGTTATGCTGTGCCTGTTGTAAGATTTTTTGGTAAAGCGCAGATTCGCCATTACGTTGACCAATTTGGCGTATCAGAATAGTGCGGCTTCCGGCAACTAAGGTGCGATTAGGCTTGATAGTCCATTCATTGTGATAAGGTAATTGAGCAGCATAGAAGGTTAATAATTCCGTGCCTAACGTTTGCCATTCACCGTCTTTTAGACCTTCATTTTGATGCCAAATATTGAGGACACTTTCAGTAAAAAACTCTGGTTCGATACGAGAAGGATCGCTCATCATTAAATAGGCCTTTAATGTTTGATAAGCGGATTGCGCACCGTCAATACGTTCTGGGCTTTCAGGGGATAATTGCATAAAGGCTTGAAGATAGTTTTCAAGGTGTTGCTGGGTTGAATCACGTAATAACGGCAACATGGATTGGCTATAAACTGGCCATAACTGGCTAAGTAATGGATTATTACTGCTTAAGCCAAAACGTAACCAAAAGGGAACCGAAGTCTGCTCACGATAACTCAATAAACCCAATGTTTGTTGTAAGCCATATTGAGCCTGTAAGCGGGCAAATTCAGATTGATGATTGTCTGTTGCCAATTGCGCTTGTTGTTGGCTTTGGGTAATTAATTGGCGATTCATAAAATAAGAGACCACCATACCGATCCCCCACAGCGTCATCGCTGTTGCAACGGTATATTGCAAAATACGTTTTGAATTTAGACCTAAAGGTGATGCTTTTAGCGGAGAAGGCAGTTGTGAATTTGCCGTGAGGAGTGTTTTCCAATGGGAATTTAAAGCCCATTGATGATTTTGTGATGAAGCAGCAGACAGGTTATGGTAAGCAGGTGTACTAAAGAGCACACCGGCAAACGGCAACGAGCGATAGCCTGATAAAAGTGGTGCCAAATTGTTGGCAAGTTTTTCACTGCCTTCATGCTGTAAAAAACGGGCTAAAGCCAGTAAATAGGTGTGTGTTTGATTGTGTAAGACCGCCTGTGTACCTTGTTCCACTAATGCAGGTAAAAGCGTTTTTAAGTCATCAGAAAGTGAGTCAGAGGTGGCTTTTAAAGGTGCTGAGTAGAGTATGACGGGGGCATCTTCTGCGATCATCTCACCGTTATGACTGATATTCCAAAGCCAAATGGGCGCTTGCCAGCGCAGTTGTTGAAATAGCTGGTGGAAATAACGGCTTGCGGTGTCTGTATTGGTTGGATTTAAGTGATTAAATAAGGAATGCCCCAGCGGTTGTTGCGATAAGCTATTTTCAGATACCCAAATAATGGCATCAACAGGGCGACGACGACGCAGTTGTTTTAAATCCTGAATTAAACTGCCATCAATCGGTTGATGAATATCGCCCCCATAAATCAGCAACGTGCCGTTGCTTTCTTGCCAAATGTCCGTTGTTAGATTGGGTGTGAGTTTTTCGATAGAAGTAGGGGTGCCGATGAGGAGAAAACGCCCTAGATTTTTCGATTTGTAATGGCCGTATTGTTTAAAAATATCATCAATCAATGAGTTATTTTGTTTGTTTATTTCTGGTAGCGTTTTTGTATTATGTAAAAAAGGTCTACTCAATAGTGGAATAGCTTTCTTCCAGCCATAAATAAAAAAAGGAAAGGCTAATAATAAAACTATCCAACTAGAAAAAGTAAAGAAGACAATTTCTTTAGGTGAGTAATTAGTTTTTAAAATTTCATTACCAAAAAGATAATAAAGTATACTTAATGTAAAAAGGGATATTGTAAGAACAACAGCATAAATAATAAATAAATCCCGAGTTAAAGAAAGCTTATTATTGATTTTCATATTTATGAATAACCCCTGCTATATATTGTTCGTTATAATATCCTGAAATCCATCCGCAGCTATTAATATCATTATTCATACAATGTAGAACAGCAAATGAAATAGCTAAAAATGGTGATGAATAAGTACTATCACCGAAGTAATCTTGTAAAATATTATCTGCTGAATAGAGTGGCGTTGATAAAAAAGTATAAGATGCTTGAGTATCAATTGATATATTTACTTCTGGTGTGTTTTCTACCCCTGAATATTTAATGATTTGAGATGCTAATTCATGAGTGTTTTCATTGTTTGCTATTTCACAACGATGTAAATGATAGGCTTTTTCATCAGGAAAGACCGTCCATAAAAAACCAGTTTCAGCCAATTTACCTGTCTTGATGTCATCAAAAATATTAGAACCACCAACAAGATTATAATACTCAGCTTTATGATGAAGATAATAATTATCAATAATAATATCTAATGTACTTATTGAATCGATAAATACGGTTTTTAGAGGTGGTAAAATATTTTTAACTTTAAGATATTCAATAAATTTATTTAGACTGGATTTACTTCCTTTCCAATAAATATTATCGATTTTAATATTGTCAATATTGTTTTCTTCTCCATTTATAAAGTGATTTGCCAGTAATTTAGCAATCATTTCTTCTCTATTTTTTTTATCTCCGATAAGCGCAGAGCAAGGGATTCGTTCTTGACCTTTTTCTATTATAGAAAAGGGTGAAATAGGCCTAGTCTTTAAAGCTTGATACCATTTATATTGATTCTCACCAAGAGAGCCGATAATAATTGAGTTTTTTATTGGTATTGATGCGCTATGATATAACCACCATTTTTTATTGTCTTCATCGAATTGTTTTTTAAATAAGTTATTATTATGATTATTTAATGCTTTTAAAAATAGATAAATTAAAAATAAAAATGATGAAACAAAAATGGGAATGATTACACTAGATATTAAAATAAAGTATTTATTTTCTACTTTGCTGTTTGATGAAATAACATTGGTAAAAAATAAAGATAAACCAACAAGGATAAGCATCCATTTTAATAACTTTTTCCAATTTATTGGTTTGTCTTGTGAAAATTCAGGGTAACGCGGAGGGTATCTCACGAAAATTCTCCTGATTTTTTAAAGATAGAATTTAAATAAATATGGTTAATAATAATTTAAGCAATCTGTAAGATTTTTTTTGTATCAATAATTTGATTCAAACTATTAATAACACCTTGTGTTTGTTCGATAACTGATTGGGCTACTGCAATTGATTGTACAGGACCTGCATTTTTAGTAGGTTTAATATCCTCTGGATTAATTGGTAATGCTAATCCAGTTATCGCATTTACCACTTCATATTCCATTGACATAACGCCTAATGTACCCGCAAAAGTACCTAACGCGTTTTTAATGCTTTTTTGCCTAACTACATATGCCATACCTCCAACAAATGTTGCTATGCCGATTACTTTCCCTGCTATCGCAACAGGTGATAAAAATTTATTAGTTTCGCTACCCGCATAAATCATTCTATAGCTAAAATAGCTTGCCCAAGGTTCTCTAGATTGTAATGCATCATGCATAAACCAAGCACGAGAATCATGAAATTGGTTATCAAATAAATCTCTTGTTAATAATTTATCTGGATCAGGCGTATTATTTTTTTTAAATAGAGGGAATCCTTCACCTTTTTGATAAATATCATCACCACTTTTCTTCATATAAAAATATTCAGCTTTTTCATCATCAGTATTTAATAAGCACATTATATTAGTTAATAAATTATCGAGAGAAAACTGTTTCCAATTTCGAACTTCTCTTCGCCCATTATAATAGTCAGCTTTAAACTCTTCAGCTGCTTCTCTTAATTGTGTTTTACCTAGCATGGGTTCATAAATACGAGGTCCCACAAGATCTCCTAGTGAAAGGGTGTCTGTACCATTTTTTATTTTTTCGTTTTGTGCTTTTTTTATATTACCTTTAGTAGTTTCCCATGTTTTTTTATCTTCTTTGATCTGTTCAGTTTTATGTTGTAATGCATTTTTATAAAAATCTTGATTAAAGAGATTCATATCGGCATATCTATCAATACGCCAAGCCGTCATCCATGCCATTTGTAATTCCACTATTTTTTCTAATGACATATTTGCACGGCAAGCATTGAATCTTCCTGAGAAATTGGTGGTAGCGACGGGTGGTAACCCTAAGGTGATTTTTCGCCAAGCATTAAAGCGTTGAATTAAGGTTGGGTTTATTTCAAATAAATTGAGAATTTCTGGTTCTACTGGTTCACTCATATTCTTTTTTGAAATTGTTAATGGAGATCGAACCGCTATATTAAGGGGGGAGCCAGCTTGAAATGCTGAAAGATAGAGATCATGTAAGACGATTTGTGAAACTAACATGGAAGGATCTTCAAATGCCTTACCCTGATCACCGACCAAATATCCCCCTCCAATATCAGAGTGAACACCAGGGTAAACCACTTCTTCAATATCAGATATTTTAGGATAATAACCATGTTTGTTATCTTTATTATCCCAAACATAAGGACGCCTTATTGTGTCTAATGGAAAACAAAAACGTTGTTCATGGGCAGAAATAAAATGACGACAACATTTAATAAAACGAGGAAATAGCCTTTCATTAGGGAGTTGTTGAGTGTCATTTGCCCAATCCATATGGCCCGAAAAGAAGGGCGCTAAGTGCACTATACCCACAGAGGGTACGGTATCTAAAATGCCGATAAATTCGACTTTTACGTCAATACCACATAATTGCTGAATAGGTTTATCTGCATCTTTTGGGGTATCAAATAATTGAGTCACCCAATTAACAAAGGTTCTTGCTTCCGCTGCACCACGAGAGAAACCATAAACATAAAGTTTAATCGCTAATGTTTTAGGTTTAAGCTGTAACCCTTCAATAATCTCTTTTTTATTAATTAAAGAATGAATAACTGCACGGCGCCGACCTTTACCACTAATAGGAAGGTATGTGGGGGTCGCCATATCGTTTAAATGTGTTCTACATTCAGATATATTTAATCTCTTATTGCCAGAAGCTACGTTTAATGTATTGGCTAGCATTAATAAAGCCCAGTTAATACGATTCTCACCACCTGTTGCAAATATTAACCCCGTATTAGTGAAATTATATTCTGCTATTTCAGGAAATGCTGTTCCGACACCAGGCATATAATATTTAAAATATTCTCTTTCTTTTTTATTAGGATTGTTTTCATCTTCATTGGTGGCTTCAAATAATCGAGTAATATTGGTGGCTGTTTTAGGCTTAGCCTTCATATCTTTATCTCGATTATTATTGGTGCCATCAAAAAAGAAACTGATATGTAAATTACGACAGCAATTATTTTTTACACCAGCAAGACTGGAATTATGATTTCGTTTCTCTTCTTCTCGTGTTTTATAATTATTTTCTATTTGTTGTTGAGATAATCCTAGTCGCCCATCATCAGGAAAATGATTAGGCACCCAAACTGGATCTGCTTTTATTTCTTCGAACATACGGCTGGCTCCTTCATATTATGAGGCTCATTAATTGGGTATTCAGGATCACCATAGCTATAGCAAGATGTGGTAATTTTCACCTCATTACAAGGTAAAAAGTGGATATCGACACCACACACTTCTTTATCATATTGTGGAATAGGCACCCAGGCTTCGTGGCTTGAGGTATTATCGTGTAGCTTTTGCTTCCACTGACGATAGGCTTCTACTTCGTTAAAGTTAGGTGCCGGGAAGGGTAAATTATTTTTATCTACTTTATTCCATTGAATATGTGCGATTAAATTAGGGTGCCATTTTTCAGGGATCATTACACAGCAGACGGTGCCACCAATACTACCGTAACCTTCATTGATCGAAAAACCGGTGATACTGTATTGAGTGTGGTTATAGCCTTGAAGCCCTGCTCCTAACATCGGGTTTTTGGGTTTCGTACTCCAAGAGCCGGCATTGGCACAACCAGAAAGAAAAAAGGAATAGGCTAGAATTAATAATATTCGTTTTAATTTAATCATATTACCTACTTTATTTATTATAAAATAATGATGGAGTATAAATAATTAATTTATGATTTTATATTTATATTAGAAAGGGAACTTATTAAAGTACAGCCACAAGCGCAATGATGCCCATCTAATGCAATTGCTTTTTTATTTATTATTGAGTTTGTCGCTCCTTCGATAATTTTATTTTCACCATGTTTATTACAAACAACAGTATCACCAATACAAGCCACAGGTTTCCCATACGCTAAGTAGCTTCCTGTCATCACTTTTCCACCATAAGGATTTAAGGTATCTCCAACTCTAATTATCTTTTTCATTTTATGTTCTTTCTAAGGGGTAATTTAAAAATATTAATATTAATAATTTAATTATCAAAGGAGTGTTTTCGAATATACTCTTCTACGGTACCTAAATAATCACTATTATTGGCTTGAATAGCAAGGGAGTATAAATAATTAAAATTTTCTTCTTTAGTTATCGATATGTTATTAAATTCAGAATATGCTCTTAATTCCTCGGCATCACTTATACAGCCAATTTTATTAATTTGTTCATCGTTAAATTGCATTATTGGAAAAAGCTTATCTTCAATTTCTGGATGATAACTCCCTAATAACCAAGTCATATCATTGTCTCTATCCAACCACCCCCAAATAAAAGTAATATCAGTAAAAAATTTTTTTTGCTCAGGTGTAAGAATATCTTTTATTAATGTTGGAAATACTCGTGTATCATAATAGCGAAGTAAGCAAGATTTAAAACCCCATTCAATTTCTGCAAGAGAAAGTAAAAATGTAGATAACATATTAAACGGAAGAGGGGATGATGTGATTAATAGTCGAGGTTCTGAGTAAAGTAGTTCAAACAGCTCTTCTAATAAAATTAAGTGTGTACTTTTATTCCACTCAATACGGATAAGTAGAGGAGCTTGTTCCAAAAAGCCTTCTTCTGGCATATTAGTGAAAAGAGAAAACCATCTAATATCATTATCCATTTTGATTAACGCTGGAACAATAGGGTTCTCTAGTCCTGCTTGATCAATAATAATATCAATATAATCTAAATGCGTTTTTTCTGAGATCAATTTTAATTGTTTTATCCACTGTGTTGTTATTTCTTTTGAGGGTGCTTGCAATGTATTATTCACGGATGGCGACTCCCATAGCATTTTCTTGAGCTTTCTTTAAACACTCTTTACAAACAGATTGAGGAAGGTCAGGCAATGGGAAATCTTCACTCGCAGGTTCACTCCAAATATGCTGCCCTTTTAGGCTTAAACGACTCGGTGTGTGGATTTCAATTTGGCCATCAGGCATTATTTTAATATATCCACCGCCGCAGCCTAAAGTAATCCCGTTTTTAGCAGTTAACTGGATATGACCTTGAGTTGATTGTACGGTAATATCTTTAAGTGCTGTTGCTTCAAAGATATCGCCATGCGATTCTAATTCAAAAGGTCCTTTTCCTGAGACAATGCGTACACCTTCTTTTTGAGACAACATTGAGATTTGTTGATATGCATTCACTGCTATTTTCTGTGTACTTGATAGGTGCATTTCACCTTTAGTTTGAGCGTAGAGAGCTTCAACACTTTGCATCAGTAGTGTTTCATTAGTTACAATGCCAATTCCTTCTGGTGCGTGCATTAAAATAGAAGGTGATATTAGTTTATCGGTATTTTTTAAAAGATTATCTAACCCTTCTTTTTCTGGCTGGAGATTGTGATGTGCTTGAGTAATTTCTCTGCAATCGTCTAGCTGACTTATTGCACCCTTAACTAATGATATTGCAGATCCCATCGCCAGCACTTCACCATCTGCTCTTGCTTGATTATCTGCACTAATAAATAATCCTTTACCTGCTCTTATCGCCCCCCAACTATCAGTGCGCAACTCAAAACCTTCACCACGTTTCTCACGGTTAGCATCAACAATATGACCTAAATTTAATTGAGATTTTCCCCCATATTCTGTGCTGATTTTGATATGTTCTTCCCCACGCTTATCTTCCATTCGTAGTTTATTATTTGCCGGAGTACGAATAACGTTACGTGTGTTATTTCTGTCAGTGATATGATCGGGATGACGCGAATCATGAAGCGCATGGGCGATATAAGGTCTGTCAGGATCGCCTTCATGAAAAGCAATGGCGACCTCCGTACCTTGAATTAATGGAAAGTGCATTCCATAAGTGTCACCCGCATAAGGTTTTGCCAAGCGCACTGGCATGCTTTCATAACCCATCAGTTTTTCATCACGGTCGGCATCAAATTTTACCCAATAAAAACCGTCTTCATTTTGATGCGCATAAATATCGTTATCTTTAGCACTGGTAATACGTGCAGTGAGTGTGCCTGTGATAATAGGACGAGGCTTAACAGCAGGTCGCCAGCAAAGGGTTTCACTGTAAGGTACGGCATTAAAACGCACTTGTAGCGCTTTTTCTCGACCACCACTAAAGCGTAAGCGAGTGATTAAAATCGGCGATTGAAATACAGAAGGAAGTGATGAAGTAATGGTATTATCGGTAATGGTCAGCACTTGTAATGGAGAGAGAAAATCTGCATTACTCTCACCTTTTAAGCGCGTTTGACGAGTTAAAAAACGCTCATGATCAAGACGCGCCCAAAAATTGGCGGTTTCTGCTTCAGGTGTGAGTTTATCACCACGAGTAAGATGTCTTGCTTGGTAATGATAAACTTCACCATAATGGGTTTCATCCCCTTCGCCACGCGTCATATCCGTTACTGCTGAAATCAAGGTATCTTGTGCTTGTCGATGATTGTAGTCCTTGGTTAAGACATTTTGTTCAACCACTTGATGATGCAATGATAATCCCCACACACTTTCTTGGTGATTATCATTCATGCCTGATGGGCTATTTAAAGGCAGTGTTTTATCAAAGGTATAAGCACTTTGGCGATCGGCAAAACGAATAACTTCGGTTTGTGTTTGATCTTGCAAATAGAACGAATAAAAAATACCGACTTCGCTTAATAGTCGTTCAATAAATTGGCGGTCACTTTCATTATATTGGTTGATTTGTTCCCGTTTGGGATATTCATTTTTCAGTGTAAATTCAAACTCCCAATCTTTAAAATTATGCTCACGTAAAATCTGGCTGACTACATCAGGGACTGACTGATTAAGGAAAAAGCGATGAGAGCGAATTTGATGACGTAATAAGGCAAATACGGGTTCAATGACTAATTGATAACGGGCTTCATCGACAGATCCAGATAGACGACGAAATTGTGTGACAACACCATGAACTTGCTTGGTGATAGGCTCTTGGTCGATTAAATCCATCATGCTATTGATGGGCGGTGTAAAGGATAATGTTGCACTACGACGCAGCAGTTGTTGTGGTTGTAAATCTGGCGCTTGGCAGGTAAAGGTAATTTGATAATGATAGGTATCGCTAATTGCTTCACGGCCCGTGAAATGTTCGACATCAAATAAATTATCACAATCTTGTACATTAAGGTGATAGCGATTTTGTCCGTTAAGTAGAGCTTGAGTTGTTTTTTTAAAATTCATAGCTGAATGATATAAATACATCCCGTTTGTTTATTATTAACAAACTTTCTGTATTTACCCTTGAGTTAAAAATATTAATTGATATTTATTTCAGTGAAGTGTTTTTTTAATGCATTTTTTGTTTCTTGGATCTTATTTTGCTGAATTAAGTTATCAATTTTTTTTATTTGATATAATATATTGTTTGTAGGAGTTGGTCGTTCGTTATCATTTATTTCAGCATCTATCCCTGTTTCTTTTATTAAAATCTTTAATCCATAAGTTGGTAAATAATAAAAATAATAAATTTTTTCTATATTTTTAATACCATAAATTAATCCATTATTAGAAATCAATTGCATAGATTTATTCCAATGTTCTCCAAAATAAATCATACGAGATAAGAAATAACTACTAAAAGGCTCTCTGATACCACTTTCAGAATGCATAAACCAAGCTCTCGAATCATGTATATGGTTATCTAACAGATCAACTATTTTTCCTATATAAGAGTCTTTATCATTTTTAACTAAAGTACTTTTTAAAGTAGAATATAATTTTTTACTTTTTTCTTTTAGACTCAAATATTCATTGCGTTCATCTTGGTATGTAATTAAATATGCATAATCTTGAATTTCTCCACCTAATTCTTGTAGTATAGTTGCTTGAATATCCACACTAACTGGAAAACTATATTCAGGAAGTGAATCGCATTTTTTATCTGGTATATAATAAGGATTATCTGAATGATAATAATTCATTGATTCACAAACTTTTTTTACTTTTTGGTGTTTTGTATCAATTAAAGGAGGTGGCCGAGATATATCTTCATAATCAGCTTTAAATTCTAAGGATGCTTCCCAAAATTGTCCCCTTGAATTGGTTGCATCAAATAAAGGTGGACCTATATGCTTAGGTGAAGGTTGCCAATTATTGATATCACTTTGTTTTTTTTGCTCTTTCTCTCTCTTTTCACGAATCTCCGCTGTTTTTTTATTTACATCCCAATATTCTTTTGCTATTGCATTACTTGCTTGTTTACTGAATTCTGAGTCATAAGGTTGTACTGCTATATCTGCATGTTGTGGTGCATTTTTAAAAAAATCTTGTTGTGTGAGATTCATTGCTGAGTCTTGGGGGGAAGCATAACGTCCAATACGCCAAGCTGTGATTAAAATAAGTTGGCATTCAATAACGCTTTCAATATCGTCAGTAATAAAACGGTTAGGTATATATGATTTTATATTATTATTTTTTTGCTTTATTGTTATTTCGGGAAGGGTTTGTTCTCGCCAGATATTGAATTTATCAATTAATAACTTAGATATTTTAAATTCTTTTAATGAGGATTGTTTCATTAATCTAAATATATATTTTTTCTGTTGCTCTTGAGGTAATAATGAAAAAAAATCTTCGCTTAACGCTAAAGGTGCTCCTGCATCTATTGCGGCTGCATACATATCATGTAAAGTAATTTGAGAGATAAGTTCTTCATGACCAGCTAGAGCTTTACCTTGATCTCCAGGTGGATATCCCCCCCCTATATCAGAGTGCATTCCAGGGTAAATTACTTCTATGGTATTAAGGGGATAGTTTCCTTCAGGTGTACGTATCGAATCGACAGCAAAGGATTGGCGTTGTTCATGAGCAGCCACAAAATGATAACAGTTTTTAATTAAATCTGATTTTGGGAGTTGCTGAGTGCCATCAGCCCAGCCATTATGACCGGTAAACATAGGCATAACATTAGCTAACCCAACGGCTGCAACAGTATCAAAAAGCCCTAAAAACTCAACTGAAACAGGGATACCATAGATAGTTCCTTTGGGAAACATTAATGGTCGTAATGGTGGTGCTTGTGTATAAATATAAGTGAGAAATTTATCTACCCAATATATAAATGTTCTCGCTTCTGCTGAACCACGAGAAAACCCATAGATATATAACTTTAAAGCCACGAACTTGGGTTTATTTTTTATAATCTTATTTCTTATCGTTCTAAATTGCTCAAATAAAATACGTGTTGGGTTATAACTTTCCGAAGAATTCATATTTAACTGCAATGTGCGCATTTTCGATAAGGTTAATTTATCACCTGTCACTGCATGATATAACGTATTGTATATTTGAATCAGTGCCCAGTTTATACGAGCTAGACCACCTGTTGCAAAAGTTAATCCTGAACTGTAATACTCATAGGTTTTTATTTCAGGGAAAGGAGTGCCTACACCAGGTAAATAGTAAGCATAAAATCCTTTATCCATTGCCT
>JAEYFY010000265.1 GCA_023454395.1 Pseudomonadota bacterium | reverse complement strand
ATACCAGCTTGATAACCTTTCGATAATGCTCTTGCTAAACGATCTCGTTTCTGTCTTTTCATATCTAGACAACCCTCACGTTCTAAGTTTAAGCGGAAAGATAATGATTGTTTTTTCAACAACCACTATAAATTGATACGCTTTATTGCACATTTAAGCAAGTAAAGAAGTTAATACAAATGTCATATTTGTGATGTTGAACCAACTATAAATTTAATACTTAATGTTATTATTTATTTTATCTAATAATTCGACTAAAATATTATCTAATCATTTTAATAAGTTATATTAGAACAAATCACAATATGTTGATATTTAATCAATTTTTATAAATAAAAATAACTTCCTTTATTTTTATTTTATGTAACCAATAATTTAATTAAGATAAAATAATGTTTATTTTAAAATTTATGTCAATATAAGACTTGGTTTATATATATAATTTTTTGCTCTATTTTTATTTTTTTGTAGAAAACTCTTTTTAATTACCTTTGTTTTATTAAGGAATTAGCCATCATTGAAGGTAAAATAAGCGATTAATACCTCTTATGTACATCTATTAATTCAGACTCTTTAAATACCAATTCATACCTTCTGCAAAATAATCGTCTCAATTGAAGAAAGCGTTATGCCTTGTTGCCAAAATGCCCCACTAATTACAGTGAGATATTTCCTTTAAGGTTTTATAACTGATTGTTTTTTTATTATTCTTTTCTAAATAAACAAAAACCCAATATTCAACTTAAAGACAATTTAAGAGAATATTGGGTTTGAATAAACACGATGCTAAATCAGTTAGTATTGAGCTTGAATTGCTTTCGCTATGTCAGAAACCACTTGCTCCCAGCCTTGCCCTAATGTACGCACTAAAGCAGGATAACCATCTTCAGTTTGTGTTAAAACTAAAGAGAATGGCTGATTAATCACTTTATTATTTTCAGTATAAATCCAGTCACCTGAAATAATTACCTGCCCGTCATAACGGCCTTGAAAGTAATTAACGGTGACCGTTAATTTCGCTAAGCTATCTTCAACAGGTTGATTAGCAACAACCGTGCCCGGCAATGCTTTTGTTAAACCGGAAATAAGGTTCTGTTGTAATTGCTGATCAAGTGGATTAATCCATAGGTGCTGATTAGCCACGGTATAGTTAATATCCGTCGTTTGATAAACAATTCCTGCATTAACTAGCATATTAGACAAACGGATCGGCTGAACCCAAATTTGAGGCTTCTTGGCTGACTGTGTTGTCGAGACTTGTTCTGACACGCCACCTTGATAAACATCAGGCAACTGATAATACGTTTTATCAATCTGACTTGAACATGCCGTTAACATCAATACAAATACCCCAATGATGTATTTCATTATTTTTCAGCCCTCTTCGGTTCTGGATCTTTACCTTCCTTCGCTTCAAAAATTAATGCATTGCTCTTATTGTTCAATGTTTTCAATAAAGGCTGCATTTCTCTTAAAACCTGATCAACTTGCTGCATATTATCGATCATTTTTCCGTATGCAGGAGAGCCTGGTTGGAAGCCTTGCATACTGCGATTAATCTCTTTCAATGACTGCTGAATATCGTTAGGAAGATTTCTAAATTCATCACTACCAATCATGGCATTCAATGACTTCAGTGTTTCTTTAGCTTCACTGACTGCTTTTTGGCTTTCAGATAATGTTGCAGTCATCTCTTTAAGCATTGGTTCAACAGGAAGATTGTTGATCTTATCCAGTGATGTCATCACTTTTTGCTGAATCTGCGCTAAACCAGAGCTAACCGTCGGAATTTGTTGGTAACCTGCAACTTCTTGAGGTCCTTCCCATTTAGCTTCGTCAGGATAGAAATCAAGATCAATGTAAAGCGCCCCAGTTAAAAGGTTACCTGATTTCAATGATGCTCTTAGCCCATTATTAGAAGCAAAAGTGATTTCTTTAACGAAGTCGAAACTTTCACCGACATCATTGGCAAAACGCTCTGGTTCAACATGGATAAGCACTGGAATACGAAAATCTTTATCTAGCGATTGTTGCATACCTTTAGTGTAATAAGGCACTTGTACAACTGTTCCCATACGGATCCCACGGAATTCGACGGGAGCGCCTGCTTGCAATCCTCTTACAGAATCAGAGAAAAACATAATGTAGCTACGATAGTCGGTATATAGCGAGTTTTGAATGCTCTTTTCATTATCGTAGAGCTTAAATTCTGTTTTCGGTGCAATAGGATCACCGGGTACCCATCCCGCAGGAACATCAAAACTGACACCGCCACTAAAGAGTGTAGAAAGTGATGCCATTTCAACACGCACACCCGATGAAGACATATCAAAAGCGATACCGGAATCTTTCCAGAATCGAACATTTGAGGTCACCATTTTGTCATAAGGTGCTTTGATAAAGAGTTGATAGTGCATATCTCGGCTCTCAATGTTGAACTCACTGGTTTCAACAGAGCCGACTTGGTAGCCTCTAAATAAAACAGGATCACCCGCATTTAATTGACCAGCGGCTTCACTTACCAAATTGATACGAATACCTTTTGCATCTGGTGACGCCAATGGAGGCGAGTCGAGAAGATTAAATTCATCGACTTCTTTACCTTTTAATCCCGGCTGCAATTCGATATAAGCACCCGAAAGCAAGGTACCTAAGCCCGTTACACCCTCTTTACCAACCTGAGGTCTTACAACCCAAAATGCAGTATCTGCGCGTAATAACTCTTTCATCTCTTTATCAAGACGAGCCGTAATAATAACGCGACTAAAATTGCTATCGAGTGTGACACTTTCAACTAAGCCAATATCCACACTGCGACTTTTAATTTTAGTTTTACCAGCTTCAATGCCATCTGCATTATAGGTAATTAATGTAACTTCTGGTCCCTGATGGCTGAAATGATAATAAAGTATCCACGCACCAATCAGTAAAGTGACAAGTGGTATGATCCAAACTGGAGACCAGCTTTTTAGTTTGTTAATTTTTGCTTCAGTTAAAGCAGTTTCATTCTTTTCAGTCACCCTTAGGCTCCTTAATCGTGGGTTTATCATCATCGGTTGTACACTTATCCCACGTCAACCGAGGATCAAACATCATTGCAGAGAACATAGTTAGCACTACAACCAATGCAAATAGCACCACACCAAAATCAGGATAGATGCTCATCAGACGTCCCATTCTGACTAATGAAGCTAAAACAGCAATTACGAAGACGTCAATCATCGACCAACGCCCTACATATTCAACAACTTCATAGAGAAAATGCATTCTAGCAGGATCTCTTTTTCCATTAGATTTGTGTGCATCCCAACACAACCAAGCAATTGCGAGCATTTTTAAACTTGGCACCATAATACTGGCAATAAATATCACCATGGCAACAGGATAAGAGCCATCTTCCCATAACAAAATAACCCCAGCCATAATGGTTGAATAGAGGTTATTACCCAGTGATTCTGTCACCATAATCGGTAATAAATTCGCGGGGATATAGAGGATCAACGAAGTAATCAACAGTGATACTGTCCATTGCAAACTTTTCGGTTTTCTTGCATGTCCTTTCACTTCACAACGACTACATTCATATTGGTCGGCAGGTAAAATTGCCGTACATGAACGGCACAATCTTACACCTTGTTTCAATCCCGGTTTACCCGATTCTATGTCAGGATAAGCAGGACGAGGCTCTAATTTTTCCCATAAGGTATGTCTATCAAGGCACTGGAAAGCACGAATTTGAAATAAGCAATAAAGCACATAAGGAGGAAAGCTTAATCCCAACCCAATATCACCATAAGCCATTAATTTTACAAAGCTAACTAAAATTCCCGCAAGAAAAATTTCTGCCATACACCACGATTTTAGTTGAAATAAAATACGCGATAACCAAATTTGTAATTTTCTTGGTAATTTAATGGGTGTGCAAAGAAGCAAGATTGCGATCATACAAAAAGCGGGCACAATCTGCACAAACAATAGGAAAAAGGCACCTAGCTCAACGTAGTTTTCGCTGAACATCACCGTTGGAATTTGCATCAATGTGACATTATTGGTAATACCCGCCACTTCCATACTAACAAAAGTAAATTGGCTCGCCATTAACAGCATAAATAATGCGCTGATTGCTAATGCAACAGGTTGATAAAAAGGTTGGCGCCAACGTGCAGTTAGCACAGTATGGCAACGAGGGCATGTTGCTTTTGTTCCTTGTACTAATTGAGGAACACTGACCACCAGATCGCACTGAGGACATAATATTTGCTCATGTTTATGTTCATGACGATGTTGTTGACCAGAGCACACAGCGACACCTCTTATTTAGAATAATCAATAAAAGAATATTTAATCTAGGAATTAAAACGGGGCATAATGCCCCGCTTTCAGTTGGCTACTCGCCGTTTTGCATCATTTCCAGCTCTTGCCATCTATCAAAAGCCGTTTCAAGCTCTTGTTCTTTATCTGCAAGCGCCTTTAAGACTTTTTCTGTCTCTTCATGAGGACGAGTAAAGAAATCTGCCCCACTCACTTCTTCTTGTAATGCACTTAACTGCGTTTCTAAGCTTTCTAATTTAGCAGGAAGTTGCTCAAGTTCTCGTATCAAATGATAACTTAATTTGTTATTACGAGTGTTCTTTTTAGAGCTATCTTTCACTTTTGCTTCTTTTTCAGCTTTTTCTGGTACGTTGCGTGATTTGTTTGTCTCACTCTTTAGTGAAACCGTCTGCGCTCGTTGTTGCTGAGCATCGTAATATCCGCCAACGTAGCTGTTAATAACACCATCACCTTCAAAGATCCAACACTCAGTAACACTATTATCAACAAATTCACGGTCATGGCTAACCAGTAAAACAGTGCCTTGATAAGCATCAACCAGCTCTTCTAATAATTCCAATGTTTCAACATCAAGATCATTGGTTGGCTCATCGAGGATCAGTAAGTTACTCGGTTTTAAGAATAAACGTGCCAGTAACAGACGGTTTCTCTCACCGCCTGAAAGTGCGCGAACAGGCGTCATCGCACGTTTAGGTGGGAATAAGAAGTCTTGCAAATAACCGAGCACATGGCGAGGGCGACCATTTACCATCACCTCTTGCTTACCTTCAGCAAGGTTATCCATTACTGTTTTATCAGGATCAAGTGCCGCACGGTGCTGATCAAAGTAAGCCACTTCAAGCTTAGTACCACAATGAACTCGTCCGCTGTCTGCTTTTAAATCGCCTAACATGAGTTTCAATAAAGTGGTTTTACCGCAACCATTTGGCCCCACCAGCGCAATTTTATCACCACGTTGTACTTTGGCAGAAAAGTCACGAACTAACTTACGCATTCCAATGCTGTAATTAACATCTTCAAGTTCAAAAACAATTTTACCAGAACGCGTCGCTTCTTCGACCTGCATACGAGCACTGCCTAACACTTCACGGCGTTCGCTGCGCTCTACACGCAGTGCTTTTAATGCTCTTACACGACCTTCGTTACGAGTACGTCGTGCTTTAATACCTTGGCGTATCCACGCTTCTTCTTGTGCTAATTTACGATCAAACTCTGCGTTTTGTTGCTCTTCAACACGCAATGCTTCTTCTTTGCTTTCAAGATATTTATCGTAATTTCCCGGCCATGAAGAAAGTTTGCCACGATCAAGATCGATAATACGCGTTGCCATATTACGGATAAATGAGCGGTCATGGGAAATAAATACGATACTTCCTTGGAAATCTTTTAAGAATTTCTCAAGCCAAAGGATCGTTTCAATATCAAGGTGGTTTGTTGGTTCATCTAAAAATAGTACTCTTGGTGCGCTGACTAATGCGCGCCCTAATGCTGCTTTTCTTAACCAACCACCGGATAAAGAAGAAAGCTCTGCTTCACCATCTAAACCGAGTTTTTCTAGCACTTCGGCAATTCGGCTATCAAGTAACCACAAGTTACGACTATCAAGTACTTCTTGTAGCTCAGCCATTTTATTGAGATTTTTATCAGAAGGATCTGTCTCAATCAGTTTAGAAATATGGTGATAATCCGTTAGGTATTTAGCATCTTCTTCAACACCTTCGGCAACAAAGTCAAAGATAGTGCCTTCAATATCTCTTGGCGGATCTTGTTGTAAGCGAGCAGTCACAAGATCTTGCTCATAAACAACTTGACCATCATCTAAAGGTTGCTCTTTAGATAACACTCTTAATAGTGTTGATTTACCCGCACCATTGCGCCCAACTAAACAAACGCGTTCATTTTCTTCAATAAATAAATCGGTGCTATCTAATAGTGGGGCATCGCTGAAAGATAAATAAGCCCCAGTCAAACTAATTAACGGCATTGTAAATTATTCCTCACTAGCATGAGTTAACAGCCAGCAATTGTGAATTTGGCGGTTACGTGCAAAGTCTTGTGATAATGTTTTCTGTGTTATCTCTTTTGCACACAAGCCAATTTTTGCTAACTCGTCATGTTCCATTTTGAATCCACGTTTGTTATTTGAGAACATAATTGTTCCACCTTTTCTCAACAAACGTTTTAGATGTTTCATTAGTTCAATGTGATCACGCTGTACATCAAAGGTGTTTTCCATTCTTTTTGAGTTAGAAAACGTAGGCGGATCGATAAAGATCACATCAAATTGTTCGTTGCTCTGCATTAACCATTGAATGCAATCTGCTTGCATTAAACGGTGTTGTCTACCTGATAAGCCATTCGCTTGAAAGTTTTTCTCCGCCCATTCAAGATAAGTACGAGACATATCAACGGTTGTTGTGCTTTTTGCACCACCAATTCCTGCATGAACAGAAGCTGTACCGGTATAAGCAAAAAGATTTAAGAAATCTTTTCCATTACTCATTTCACCCAGCATTTTTCGTGCAATACGGTGATCTAAGAACAACCCTGTATCGAGATAATCTGTTAGATTTACCCAAAATTTTGCACCAAACTCATCAACTAAGAAAAAATCACCTTTTTCGGCCATTTTTTCATACTGCTGTTTACCTTTTTGGCGTTGACGTGTTTTTAAAATCAGTTGATCCGAACGTAATGCCAATACTTCCATTGTTGCGCTAATCACATCAAATAAACGCTGGCGAGCTTTGTGCTCATTAACTGTTTTAGGTGGTGCATATTCTTGAATAACCACTTTATCGCCATAACGATCCACAGCAACATTATATTCAGGTAAATCAGCATCGTATAAACGATAACATTCAATTTGCTGTTGTTTTGCCCATTTCGCGAGTTTTTTCTCATTTTTACGTAAACGGTTTGCAAAATCTTCCGCAAGCCCAGTATTAATCGTTGATGGTGTATCAGAAAGTAAATAGTTCTTTTGTACACAATCAAGAGGGCCATTTTTTGCTTTGAACTCTCTTTCAGCACGTAATTGAATGCAACTTAACAGTTCAGGTGATGCACTAAATAGTGACAATCTCCAACCTGGGAAGTGTGCTTTTATCGCTCTTCCTAACTGGCTATGCAGTGCAATTAGTGCAGGCTCGCTTTCTAAACGCTCACCATACGGTGGGTTACTGATAATTGTCCCTTTTATTTCTGTTGAGACTGGGTTTGTTAATTTAGCTGCATCACCGTGAGCAAATGTGATCAGTTCGGAAACATCCGCTCTGCGAGCATTGGCTCTTGCCATATCCAATACACGTTTATCAACATCAAAACCATAGAAACGCGCAGTGGTATTCTTTTTACCTTCACGGAAACGAGCAAAAGCTTCATGAGTCACTTCTTTCCATAATGCTTCATCGTGACCTAACCAATGACGAAATCCCCAATGCACACGATTTAATGCTGGAGCGCAATCTGTCGCCATCATCGCTGCTTCAATTAATAATGTACCGGAGCCACACATTGGATCGATTAATGGTGTGTCAAGTTTCCAGCCTGAACGCATAATAATTGCAGCAGCTAAGTTTTCTTTTAAAGGCGCTTGCCCTGTTAAGTCACGATAGCCACGTTGATGTAAACCATCACCACTTAAATCTAAAGATAGAGAGGCTTTTTCTTTATGAAGGTGAATAGTTAAACGGATATCAGGAGATTGTTTAGCGACATCCGGACGTTGCCCTATTTTACGTTGAAATGAGTCAACGATGGCATCTTTTGCTTTTAATGCACCATATTGGCTATTGCGAATAATGTCATTCGTGCCATTAAAATGAATAGCAAAAGTCTGATCAACAGTAAAAATCTCACTCCAATCAATTGCCTGCACACCAAGATATAAGTCTAGATCACTATAAACATTGAATTCATTTAACGGCAACATAATACGCGACGCTAAACGGCTCCAAAGTAAAGACTGATACATGGTTTTATCATCAGCACGGAAATAAACACCGCCTTGTGTTATCTGGCAAGCCTGAGCACCTAAGTGTTCAAGTTCAGATTTTAATAGTTCTTCCAGACCTCGGCCTGTGCTGGCAAACAGAGAGCGCATAATATTGTTACCACCTAAAATAAAATTGTTGGGCATTATAGCTAATTGTATTACGTTGTCA
>JAEYFY010000037.1 GCA_023454395.1 Pseudomonadota bacterium | reverse complement strand
AGCTAAGGCTTCTTCATGATGTGATGGATGTGGAATCGAACAAATTTTTGCAAAAATATCCCATAGTGGTTGTGGGGATAGAGTAGATAGTTCAGACACGATGGATCTCCTCTAACAGCATCTGTGTTATTGATAGCCTACCGCTTTTTTAAGGGTTAGCTTTATTATTCTGAGCGTTATACGCCAATATAGTTGAGAATATCACTTTCTTCTGATGAATGCGTCATTCTATTCACATCTCTATCTAAGAAATTAGATCTCCATTTTGTATTCATTTTTTATATGGTTCATTTTTTAATCATAAATAGGTATTACAGAAAAAAATAAGGCTAATCTCATCTGTTTTCACGTTTTCTCTGGTTTTTAGGCGCTCAAATCACTATAATCTCGCGCAACCTTTTTTTCCGCAAAAAAGCTTCTCTCGAAATTTAAGTAGCTAGGATCACAATATTATGAGCGAAAAATATGTTGTAACGTGGGATATGTTGCAAATACATGCCCGTCAATTGGCGCAACGTTTATTACCAGTCGAACAGTGGACAGGCATTATTGCTGTCAGCCGTGGGGGATTAGTCCCTGCTGCATTACTTGCTCGTGAATTAGGTATCCGTCATGTGGATACAGTCTGTATTTCTAGCTATGACCACGATCATCAGCGTGACCTCAAAATCTTAAAAAAAGCAGAAGGTGATGGTGAAGGCTTTATCGTTGTTGACGATTTAGTCGATACTGGTGGTACTGCTAAAGTTATCCGTGAGATGTATCCAAAAGCGCATTTTGTTACTATTTTTGCAAAACCAGAAGGGCGTCCTTTAGTGGATGATTTTGTGGTTGATATTCCGCAAAATACATGGATTGAACAGCCTTGGGATATGGGTGTTGCCTTTATTCCACCAGTTTGCGATCAAAAATAAGTTGATAGCATTCACTTTGCTGTTTTAATTGAGATCCTCGCTTAGGCGGGGATTTTTGTTTTTAAGCTTTTTTCTCTTCTTCTTTATGATGTCTTCGTGCGATTGCTTGTCGTGATACACATTGTTCCAGTCGATTTCATGCTATGATAAAGCCAGACTTTTTAGCCCCTTTATACGATATCCACTGATTTGAAGAGTGATATGGCAAACAATACGAATCTTTCTGAAGCTTTATTTAAGCCACGAGCAAAACACGCTGAAACCTCAACGCTAATTCAGTACACCCACCCAAAATCAAATATTAATACCTATACCGTGCTTAATGGTACCAGCCAGCAAAATTGGTATCGGACTATTCAACGTTTACTTTGGATTTGGCGTGGAATTTCTCCTATTGAAATAGAAGAGGTGTTAAGTCGAATTGCTGTGCAGGATGCTCCTCGTAGTGACGATAAATTTATTGATACCGTTGTAGGGTATCGTAAAGGAGGTTGGTCATTTGAGTGGTCACATCAAGCGATGATCTGGCAACAAAAAGCATTACGTGAAGAGTCTGGTGATGCCGCCGCCGATTGTTGGTTACAAGCTGCACATCTTTATAGTATTGCTGCATATCCTTTTATTAATGGTGATTTTTTAGCAGATCAAGCCGTTATTTTGTCGATGAAGGCTTTTGAGAATGCGACGAAATTCTCCTCTTTTGAAGTTAAAAAACTGACATTTAAATTAGAGGGAAAAGGGACGACAACAGGGTTTCTACATTTACCCAAAGATTGCAGAGGTCCTTATCCTACCGTGTTATTTTGTGGCGGATTAGACGGCTTACAAAGCGATTATGTCAGTTTCTTCCGTAACTATCTTTCCCCTAAAGGTATTGCAATGCTAACACTGGATATGCCCGCAATTGGTTATTCAGTAAAACAAAAACTAACGGAAGATACATGCCAATTACAAGGTGAAGTTCTAAAACAACTTTCTGAAGTACCTTGGATTGATCATACTCGTATTGGTGTAATGGGCTTTCGCTTTGGTGGTAATATTGCCGTACGTTTAGCTTATATCTACCCAAAATTGATTAAAGGCGTTGTTGCCTTAGGTCCGTTGATCCACACTTTCTTTACCCAAGCTGAATTGCAGAAAAAAATTCCTGTGATGTATCTTGATGTGTTAGCAAGTCGCTTAGGGTTATGGAATATTGATGAGAATAACCTTCGATTATCATTAAGCAGTTATTCCTTGAAAAACCAAGGCTTGATTGGGCGGCGTATGCCTGTTCCTATGATGGGGGTTTATTGGAAAGGTGATGAAATAAGCCCTAAAGAGGATTCGCAATTAATTGCACGCTCCTCCATGGATGGTGACATTCTTGCTATTAATGACAAGCCGCTTTACGAAGGTTTAGAGCTAGCGTTACAAAAAAGTGCAGATTGGATCTATGATAAATTAATATAATTAATTTTGAACAATAACTTGCTAATTATATTAGATTATATAACAGTAGGGTTTCTAAGGAGACTGAATTTATGACTTCATCTTTGAACCCTACCCGAGGTAAGTTATTAAAGCGTTTTGCTCAAATCGGCCCATATATCCGAGAGCAACAATGCCAAGAGAGCCAGTTCTTTTTTGACTGCTTAGCAGTTTGTGTAAATAAAAAAGTCGCGCCGGAAAAACGAGAGTTTTGGGGCTGGTGGATGGAATTAGAACGCAATAATGAGCAGCTCATTTATCATTATCAAATTGGGCTATTCGATAAAAATGGTGATTGGCTTCATCAGAACATAAGTAAGAATGATGTTGTTGAATCAATCAATGAAACACTTATTCGTTTTCATGAATTTCTTCAACTCGCAGTGAGTGAATTAGATATGACACTCATTCCAGATGAAAAAATGAACAAATTTCCTCTTCCCATTCAGCCCTAATTTTGTGTTAGGGCAACTTTTCATAGATTTTGCGTTATGTCAGTTGGCATAACGCTTCTCTCCTGATAAAACTGTGTAT
>JAEYFY010000257.1 GCA_023454395.1 Pseudomonadota bacterium | reverse complement strand
TCTTTTTCAAGCCATAATTTCACATCATGTGGCGCTGTTTTTAAACTATTAGAGCCTCTAGTGATGGTGGCAATACCAACGCCTAACTCTTCTTTTAACTCACGCTGACTTAAATCCCCTCGCATTAGCTCTTGCACAATGCGAACTCGAGTTGCCAAAGCACTACGTTCATCAGGTGTCATTAAAAGTTGTAAAATAGGAAATTGCACATTTTGCTCAAAAGCATGTTGTAATAACTCAACAAATCTTAGCCAGTGCTCATTCTCTTCAGGTGATAATGCAGGATCTTGCATCGTGGGAACCTCTTTTTGCCACACTCATTAACTAGTACATAATATAACATACTTTACTAATGTACAAAGAGGCTCCAACAATAAATCCGCGTTATTATCTCTTAATACTGACTATTCCACTCATTTTCAGTCAATACTGGCTGCTGTTCGCCCGCAAAATAGCTATAGAAAACAGCAAAAGAGAGTACATTTTTGACATAACCACGCGTTTCAGCAAAAGGAATACTTTCAACAAACGCAATTGCGTCTAATTGACCATTTGCATCAGATAACCAACGGTCAACACGCGCAGGTCCCGCATTATACGCAGCACTTGCCAAAATACGGTTTTGGTTAAAACGTTGATAGACAGAATCAAGATAAGCGGTACCAATCTCAATATTCTTCACAGGATTTGTCAATTGCGCACTACTTGTATATCCCGTAATACCTGCTTGTTTTACCGTAAATTCTGCTGTTTTTGGCATAACCTGCATTAAACCTGTTGCACCCGCTGAAGAGCGAGCTTGGGGGTTCCACGCACTTTCTTGACGAGCAATCGCCATCGCATAATTACGATCTATTGATTTATCTTTCGTATATTGCTCAAACTCATTTTTCCAAGCAAGAGGGAAGCGTTCTTCTAGGTGATCCCACATTTTCCCAGTGATCGTGGCTTGTACTGCTAAATCAGCCCATTTTTGCTCGTATGCATAACGCGCTAATTCAGACTGTATTTGCGCTGGCTGTGAAGCGACATAGTTTGCCCACTCTGATCGCGCTAAGTTATCCATCTGCCAATACATTAACTCACGAACACGCTGTATCTCTGGCTGATTAGGGATGTTTGATGAAACACTAGGGGCTTTATCTATCACCATCACATAAGGCTTACCTAATTTGACAGCCGCAACCATTGGGTAAAAACCACGATTTTGTGTTAGCGCTTCTAAAATAGCTTGTGCTTCACTGTTTTTACCTTGTGATTGCAATACCATTGCTCGCCAATAACGCCACTCTTCCTTATTTTTACTTTCGGGAGAGAGTCTTTCTAACCACAATGCCAATTCAGCGGGTTGATTTTGGCTTAATGCTAGACGTACACGACGCTCACGCAATGTATCTGATGCTGTATCTTGAATAACGCTATCACGCCATTTTACCTGCTCAGGTGTGGCATAAGGCATATATTGCCATGCCACAGTATCACGCATTAACTGACGTTCACTCGCCGTCATTTTTTGCGCATGTGCGATATTATCAATCTGCGCTCTTGCTGCATCAGCGTCTTTTCTTGCCCAACGTGAAAATGCAGATTGTATGATGGCGCGAGTAAAATCTGTTGGTGAAAGCGTAGTTGCATAGCGCCCAACTAAGTTTGGATAGTCTTGTAATTCAACCAAGGCATCACTAATGGTTTGATAATTTTCAGGGAGACGTCGAGCCAAGTAAGCAGCAAGCGCCGTATTACCATTTTTAATTGCTAAATTAATTCGCTCTAATACTAATTCTGGTGTTAATTGATTCGCCTTTTGCCATTCATCAAAAAGAGGATCGCAACTTGATGGCATCGAAGTGCCATTTAACCACGCTTCTTTAGCCCCTACCCATGCAGTTTGAATATCACCTGTTGCCCATTTTGCATAATAGTAATTACATCTTGCTGCTTTAGGATTCGGTGGATTTGGGCTAAAAGTCAGTAAGTTTTGCCACTCTTGACGTTTTGCCAATTCATTTACAAACAATGAAGGAAGTGCTTTTGCAGGCGGTAATGTTGGATATTTAGCAACAAACTCAGTGACTACAGCAGGCGCAATGACATCAAGATTGTCCGTAATTTGACGGTATTCCAAATAGGGATAAAGTGGGTAACTTTGCAATGTGGGGAGTAATTTTTCTACTTCATCTGTTTTTTTAAGATCCCACGCTGCTTTAATTTCTTGATAACGACCACGTTGCTCACTGAGTGAGTCTGCTTGTGTCCATGTAGAAAAACACAATGCCCCTATTGCTACGACTAATGACCATGTTTGCTTCACCACGTTATTTCTCCCACCTCAAATAGAACCACCAAAGAGTGAATACATTAGCTAATATGATAATCATTAACAATGTAAGTTCCCCTCTTTAAGAGAAATTTTCTTTACTTTCAGAGGAAGTACGAAAGGTGGATAAAAACCTCTCTTTTGACTAAGGTTTTCTTTTATAAATCGGGTATACTGGCGACTTTCATCATTTTCGGGTCTTTGGCAAAATACTGGCATTGACTTTGCTATTGTTCATTTTGGTGCCATAAACACGCGGCTTAATCACAAAAAATTTGTTTTTAGCGCAAAAAGTGGCACTTCAGATAAAATCTCTTTTATAATCAAAGGGTAATTATAGTGGCTCAATACGTTTATAGTATGTTGCGTGTCGGGAAAATTGTCCCACCTAAGCGACATATCCTTAAAAACATTTCACTCAGCTTCTT
>JAEYFY010000212.1 GCA_023454395.1 Pseudomonadota bacterium | reverse complement strand
GGGGAGATATAAAAAAAGGTCAGCAAATGCTGACCTTTTAACAATAACTTTCGGATGTGCGAAAGCGTATTATTTAGCGTTAAGACGCTCTTTGATACGAGCAGCCTTACCTGAACGCTCACGCAGGTAGTACAGTTTAGCTTGACGAACCGCACCACGACGTTTCACAGTGATGCTATCTACGACTGGAGAGTGAGTTTGGAATACACGCTCAACACCTTCGCCATTAGAAATTTTACGAACAGTGAATGCAGAGTGCAGACCGCGGTTACGAATAGCGATAACCACGCCCTCGAATGCCTGCAGACGTTTTTTAGAACCTTCAACAACCCATACTTTAACTTCTAAAGTGTCACCAGGACGGAATGAAGGAACATCTTGCTTCATCTGTTCTTGTTCGATTTGTTTAATAATATTGCTCATAATAACTCTCTTACCCTAGGTAAACTGATATTAATGACATCTTGTGTCAGACTTACTCTGCTGTTCCTGACAGATGTTCCCGTTGGAACTCTGTTAACAGCACTCTTTGCTCGTCAGTCAGAGCTAGGCTTTCCAGAAGCTCAGGTCTTCTTAGCCAGGTTCGACCCAGTGATTGTTTCATGCGCCAGCGATTAATATGAGCATGATTGCCTGACAGTAAAACTGCCGGAACTTCCATGCCATCTAAAACCTCTGGGCGAGTATAGTGAGGATGATCCAGTAAGCCTTCAGCAAAAGAATCTTCTTTCGCAGAGGCTGCGTGTCCGAGAACACCCGGTACAAAGCGCGCTACTGCATCTATCATTATCATGGCAGGTAATTCCCCACCACTTAATACGTAATCACCCACAGACCACTCTTCATCGATTTCAGTCTGAATGACACGCTCGTCTATACCTTCATACCGACCACAAACCAGAATTAACTTCTCATTTGTTGCCAGTTCACAAACTCCTTGTTGATCGAGTTTGCGTCCCTGAGGTGATAAATAAATCACCTTTGCTCCATCACCTGCCGCAGCTTTTGCTTGATGAATGGCTTCCCTTAAAGGTTGAACCATCATCAACATACCGGGACCACCGCCATAAGGACGATCATCAACGGTATTGTGTCTGTCGTATGTAAAATCTCGGGGATTCCAACATTCTACATTGAGCAGACCATGCTTCACTGCCCGACCAGTCACCCCGTACTCGGTTATAGAGCGGAACATTTCTGGAAATAGGCTAATTACCCCAATCCACATTTTTGTGTCCCACTATTGAGAACCGTTAACCGGATAATCTAAAAACCAGGATCCCAATCAACGATAATTTTTTTCGCTGAGAGATCGACTTTCTTGATAACCTGCCCATCAAGAAACGGAACTAACCGTTCCCCGATACCGAACGCATCTTTCAGATTCGCTTTAATCACCATGACATCATTTGAGCCAGTTTCCATCATGTCTGTAACGACACCCAGATCGTAGCCTTTATCCGTTTCTACGTGGCAACCCATCAGATCTTTCCAGTAATATTCACCTTCAAGTTCTGGAAGTTGCGAAGCATTCACGACAATTTCAAAATTAGTCAGGAAATTGGCCGCATCTCTGTCATCAATACCTTTTAGCTTGACGATAATATCTTGGTTGTGATGTTTCCAACTTTCAATTTCAATGGTTTCCCACTGTCCATGACGCTGAATAAACCACGGTTGATATTCAAAAATGTTTTCGGCGTGTTCGGTGGAGGAAAAAACTCTGAGCCAACCACGGATCCCGTAAGGTGAGCCCAACTTACCCATAACAATAGGTTCTACAGGCTCTTTTAAGGTTTTTTGTTCGCTCATTGTTACCACCGCGACAGATTAAGCGCTTTTCTTCGCTGATTTGATCAGGCCAGCAACACGTTCTGAAACTGTTGCGCCTTGAGCAACCCAGTGTTCAACACGGTCTACGTCTAAACGTAATTCTTCTGCATTACCGGTTGCCAGTGGGTTATAAAAACCTACACGTTCAATGAAACGACCATCACGCGCATTGCGGCTATCGGTTACTACTACTTGGTAAAACGGACGCTTTTTTGCGCCGCCACGAGCTAAACGAATTGTTACCATAACATCCTCATTAGTTAATAAAACAACCAGACGCCATCGAGGAACGGAGTCCGGTTGTCATATAAAAAGCCCGAAAAGTTTACTCACTTTGGCGAAAAAAGCAATCCAAAGCACGTTTTTTTTCAGGCTTTTTGATTTTATCGGCCTGGAAATCCAGGTGGCATCATACCTTTCATGCTACGCATCATCTTAGCCATGCCACCTTTTTTCATCTTTTTCATCATACGTTGCATATCATCAAACTGTTTTAATAAACGGTTGACGTCTTGCACTTGTGTTCCTGAACCCGCTGCAATACGGCGTTTTCTAGAACCTTTGATGATTTCTGGTTTTTGACGTTCTTTTTTAGTCATGGAATTAATAATCGCTTCCATTTTCACTAAAATTGAATCATCCATTTGTGATTTTACTGCATCTGGCACCTGAGACATACCCGGCATTTTGCTTAACATACTCGCCATGCCGCCCATGTTCTTCATCTGCTTTAATTGATCTAAGAAATCATTTAGATCAAAGCCATCACCTTTTTTAAGTTTTGTTGCCAGCTTTTCAGCTTGCGCTCTATCAACTTTGCTTTCAATGTCTTCAATTAAAGACAGAACATCACCCATGCCTAAAATACGAGAGGCAATACGATCTGGGTGGAAAGGTTCTAAGGCTTCTGTTTTTTCCCCAACACCGAGGAATTTAATTGGCTTACCGGTGATATGGCGAATGGATAATGCCGCACCACCACGCGCATCACCATCAACTTTGGTTAATACAACCCCCGTTAATGGCAATGCTTCATTAAATGCTTTTGCTGTATTTGCCGCATCTTGCCCCGTCATGGCGTCAACAACAAACAGGGTTTCAACGGGATTAATGGCTTTATGGAGAAGTTGGATCTCTTCCATCATTCCTTCATCTACGTGTAAACGACCTGCTGTATCCACCAGCAATACATCATAGAATTGAAGTTGCGCATGTTTTAATGCATTACTTGCAATGGTGACTGGATTTTCTTGAACCGTCGAAGGGAAGAAATCAATGCCAACCGTTTCGGCTAACGTTTCAAGCTGTTTAATCGCTGCTGGGCGATAAACGTCAGCAGAAACAACAAGAACTTTTTTCTTCTTTTTCTCTTTTAAGAATTTACCTAATTTTGCGACACTGGTTGTTTTACCGGCACCTTGTAAACCTGCCATTAACACAACTGCTGGCGGTTGTGCTGATAGATCAAGGTCGGTATTCACTTCCCCCATCGCATTGACGAGTTCATTTTGAACAATCTTCACAAACTCCTGACCCGGAGTCAGGCTTTTGTTAACTTCATGCCCTACTGCGCTCTCTTTCACGCGCGCAATAAAATCACGAACCACAGGTAAAGCAACGTCAGCTTCTAATAAAGCCATACGCACTTCACGCAGTGTCTCTTTAATGTTTTCTTCGGTCAGTCTTCCTCGACCGCTTATATTGCGCAATGTGCGCGATAGTCTGTCACTTAAATTCTCAAACATTATCTTAGCTCAGTGTTAAAGTTGGGCTTATCGGTCATGTATGCCACCGATTATATCACGATGACTCGCGGATCTCTGCATAGAGATTTAAGCTTAATGACTTCAATAGTTGGAGCCGTATGCTCCTAGCGCTATACTAGGAAGTTATTCAAACAATATATGTAAGCGAAACTATGCCCGTTATATCAATCTCTATCGT
>JAEYFY010000184.1 GCA_023454395.1 Pseudomonadota bacterium | reverse complement strand
CAATAAATGTAAAAACAGATAAGAAAATCAAATAAGTTGAACCTAGTACTTATAATTAGGTCTTTAAATTTGATATATAAAGATAAGTCTTTATGACTTATTAAACTCAACAACGAGCATGGGAGACTAACTGAAAGATGAAAATCTTCAATCGCTATAACCCTGAAAAAATTGCTCTCTACGTTAAGACATTATTTCGTGGACGGTTTTACATCAAAGGAATGGGTGCATTTGAATTCGATTATGGCAAAATACTACTGCCTAAAATAAAAGATAAGCTACATTTTAATGTGATGAGTGAAGTGAACCAGCAAGTGGTTTTACTGAAAGCAGAACTGGGCTAACTTTTATCTGATAGATAACTGAGTCTTTCTCGTGCATACCTTCGATAAGACTCAGTTATTAATTTCAACTTGTTACTTGTTACCTATTACTTGTTAACTGACCGTTTTATTCTCATCTGTCTTGATATCGACTTCTGTTGTGGTCGTCTGTGTTACAGGAACGTGCTCTTGTAAAACAGGTTTCACAGGTGGAATATCATCAATTTTTGTCACAAGCAGTTGATCTATTTTGTAATTATCAATATCGACAACTTCAAATTTGTATCCTGAAAACTTCACATAATCAGTGCGTTTGGGAATTTTACGTAAGCGATACATCATAAACCCAGCGATGGTTTCGTAGTTACTTGAATCTGGGAAATCGTCGATATCAAGTACACGCATTACATCATCAATTGGCGTACCACCTTCAACTAACCACGAGTGCTCATCACGGCTTACAATTTGCTCTTCTTGCCCCGGTCCAATTAAATCACCCATTAAGGTTGTCATTACATCGTTTAACGTAATCACACCCATCACCATAGCGTATTCATTAAGGATGATGGCAAAGTCTTCGCCAGATGTTTTAAAGCTTTCTAACATATCTGAAAGCGTTAATGTATCAGGAATAATCAACGCTTTACGGATATGAACACCTTCATTGAGATTTAGGCTTTGCCCGTTAATAACGCGATTAAGAAGTTCTTTAGAATCTACATAACCAATAATATGGTCGATATCACCTTCACAAACTAAAAATTTAGAGTGAGGCTGGGTAGCAATTTTTTCTTTGATATCACTTTCAGTTTCTTCACGATCAAAATAGACCACATCTTCTCGTGGTGTCATTGCGGATGGCACAGTACGAGATTCTAATTCAAAGACATTCTCAATCAACTCATGCTCTTGTTTACGTAAAACCCCAGCAACAGCCCCCGCTTCTACAATGGCAAAAATATCATCAGAAGTAATATCTTCATTTCTAACCATCGGGATTTTAAATAATTTGAAAATGAGATCTGCCATACCGTTAAATAACCACACCAAAGGGCGAAAGAAGGCAAGGCAGAAACGCATTGGATTCACAATTCTTAATGCGATAGCTTCTGGTTTTATCATACCAATGCGTTTTGGCGTTAAGTCAGCCAGTAAAATAAACATTGATGTGACAATAATAAAAGAGCAAATCGACCCTAATTGTTGTGAGAGTGCTTCATCAAAAAATTGTAGGAAAAAGCTTTTTAATGAAGGCGAAAATGCAGATTCACCGACAATACCCGCTAAGATAGCGACGGCGTTTAATCCAATTTGCACGACGGTAAAAAACATGCCCGGCATTTCTTGCATTTTTAATACACGAGCAGCGTTGATATTGCCTTCATCAACAAGTTGTTTGAGCTTAATTCGACGAGAAGCAGCAAGAGAGATTTCGGACAGCGAAAAAAAGGCGCTGATAGCACAAAGCAAAAGCACAATGAGTAAACTATTAAGCATATAAGGCTCACACCACCCCAAGTATTTAATCCAAAGGGTAATACTAGAGTGTTAAAAATAGAAGATAAATCAATATATTGTGATGAAGTTTTTCACAAAGAAAGATAAGAGGGCGCAATTATATCATCGCCCTGCTATTTTCTGCTAGTTTTACTTTTCAGGTGGGAAACAGATGCCAATTCCCCCTAAGCCACAATAACCTTGTGGATTTTTATAGAGATATTGTTGGTGATAATCTTCAGCAAAATAAAAAGGCCCTGTAGGTTGAATTTCTGTGGTGATTACTTCAGTAGCACCTTGAGCATTCATTGCTTGCTGATAACGTTTTTTGGACTCAATAGCTTGCGCATATTGTTCTGCATTAACGGTGTAAATTGCCGAGCGATATTGACTACCAATATCATTACCTTGGCGCATACCCTGTGCAGGATTATGATTTTCCCAAAAAAGCGCCAAAAGTTGTGAGTAGCTAATTATTGTGGGATCAAAAACGACTCTCACGACTTCACTATGACCCGTTAACCCTTGGCAAACTTGTTGGTAGGTTGGATTTTCTGTTACACCACCGCTATAACCTGCACTTGTTGAGTAAACGCCTTGTTGTTGCCAAAACAGACGTTCAACTCCCCAAAAACAACCCATCGCAAAATAAGCGATACTCATTTTTTCAGGAATATCATTGATAGAATGCCCATTTACTGCATGATTAGCAGATATTTCTAATGGTGTCGAAGTACCCTTTAAGGCATTCTCTGGTTGGTAAGCTTTATGTTGCAAGGTAGACTCCATTTTTTATATTTGTAAACGCTTTACTATGGTAAAGGTTTAATATTGTTATAAACTAAATCTACAATAAAGCTTAAAACAGTTTGTCGTCAATTCATCACATGGATTAAATCATATTGAGGAGAAAACGTGCCGAGATACTCCGTTATCTACGTTCTCTGTCTGTCTTTTATCGCACCCGTTGCCTATGGGGCAAATTTGCGTTTAAAAGTAGAAGGTTTAGAAGGGCAGCTCGAAAAAAATGCGCGAGTCCAGCTATCAAACATTACAACAGAAGAAGTTGCACCTGACGGGCGTTTTCGTGCGCGTGTTGAAAAGGCAATTCAAGAAGGTCTTCGCCCATTAGGCTATTATCAGCCTACTGTGACATTCTCTTATCAAGAAAATACACCGCCAGCACGTTCGGTATTAACAGCAAAAGTTGAACCAGGTATTCCGATTTTATTGAAAGGAGTCGATGTGGTTCTCGAAGGCGGTGCTAAAACAGATAGCCAATATGCTAAGGTTATTAAAGAGAATACGCCGCCACTTGATAGCGTGTTAAACCATGGTGATTATGAAAAGCTCAAAGGTTCGCTAACGGGGCTTGCTGTTCGCCGTGGCTACTTCGATGCTGAAATGGAAAAAAGCCAGCTCGGTGTTTCTTTAGATAATCACGCCTCTTATTGGGATTTTGTCTTTAATAGTGGCGAACGTTACCGCTTTGGTAAGGTGAATTATAGCGGTTCTCAAATCCGTGAAGACTATCTACAAAATATTGTTCCTTTTAAAGAAGGGCAATATTACTCCTCAGAAGATCTGGCAGAATTTAACCGACGCTTAGCGGCAACAGGTTGGTTTAACTCAGCACTTGTGACGCCTGATATTGCAAAAGCACGCAGCGAACATTCTTATTTGCTCCCTATGGATGCGGTTGTCACTCCTCGCTCTCGTAACTACGTTGAATTAGGGGGAGGTTATGCAACTGATGTAGGACCTAGGTTGAATATGCAGTGGAATAAACCTTGGATGAACTCTCGTGGTCATAGCTTGACGTCAGATCTTAGTATTTCTCAACCCGAACAATCTATTGGTGCAAAATACAAAATTCCATTAAAAATTAATCCATTAGAGCAATATTATGCGATAGACGGTGGTTTTAAGAGAACAGACTATAATGACACGCGTTCTGATACAACAACGCTGAACCTTTCTCGAAATTGGGATATGTCTACAGGTTGGCAATATAGCATAAATACCCGCTGGAGCCTCAGCCACTTTACTCAAGGGCAAGACACTTATACCACTATGCTGTTATATCCAGGGGTTAATGCGAGTCGGGTGCGTCAACGCGGTGGCATGATGCCTTATTGGGGAGATAGCCAACGTTACTCTTTAAATTACTCAAATAAAATTTGGGGTTCTGATGTTGAGTTTTTAGCTTTCAATGCTCAACAAGTGTGGATACGTACCCCTTGGGATGGGCATCGCTTTGTAGTAAGAGGCAATTTTGGTTGGATTGAAACCAATGCTTTTGGGCAAGTACCACCTGAACTTCGTTTCTTTGCGGGTGGTGATAGAAGCGTTCGTGGTTTTAAATATCAAAGTATTTCACCTGAAGATAGTAAAGGTAACTTAACGGGTGCCTCAAGAATGTTAGTTGGCTCAGCAGAATACCAATATAACGTGACAGGGAACTGGTGGAGTGCCGTCTTTATTGATAGCGGTGAAGCCGTTAATGATTTTACTCGTAGTGATTTTAAAACAGGTGCGGGTGCGGGTGTTCGTTGGGCATCACCAGTAGGCCCCATTAAATTTGATTTAGCATTACCTGTGAGCGACGTTGATAAGCGTAGACTCCAGTTTTATATCGGGTTAGGAGCAGAGTTATGATAAAAAAGTGGTTGAAATGGATTGCGCTAATACTCCTTATCATTATTTTGCTTACATTCGGTGCTGTCGCTTGGGTTTTAGGAACACAATCTGGTTTACATTTTGCTATTAACAGCGCAGCACGTTGGGTTCCCGGTTTAGCCATTAAAGAGGTTAACGGAGGCTGGAAAGATCTACGTTTAACGGGTGTTGAATATCAAATGCCCGGTGTTGACGTTAATGTGGGAGAGTTATCATTAGGATTGCGTCTAGCGTGCCTGACTGATAAACAAGTTTGTGTCGATACATTAGGCACACGAGATGTTGTTGTTAATGTTGATACTAGTGCTTTTCCCCCTTCTGAAGAAACACCTTCATCAGAGCCTTTAACAGAGCTTAATGCACCATTACCTATCTATTTAAATTCACTCTCATTAGAAAATACACATGTGAAGATTGACGATATGGCAATCTCACTTGGTGAATTTAAAACAGGCGCACAGTGGGAAGGTCGTCAAGTTACATTAAATCCAACACTTATTAATGATTTGCTGGTGGCATTACCGAAAACACCAGAAGAAGGCAGTGTTGAAGCGGTTGCACAAGATGTAAACGAAGTTGTCACGGCAAAAACTCAAACTGAGCCGACAACTCAAGAAGAAAAAGAACAGGCTTTAGCTGAGACAATTAAAGCGATTTTTGCTAAACCTCTGTTAGCTGATTTACCCGAAATTATTATTCCTGTTGATGTAAATGTTGAAGGTATTGAAGGTAAGCAGTTACAAATAACAGGGGATACACCGGTTACGATTAACCAATTATCTTTTGAAGCCAATACGCAAGGTAAACAGGTTAATCTCACTAAATTAAATGTTGATGCACCAGAAGGTGAGATTAGTTTAAATGGGGGAATTACCCTAGATAAGCAGTGGCCTGTTAATTTAAATGTGAATGCGACTATTCGTGATGTGGCAGGGCTTGAAGATTTTAAAGATCAAAAAGCGACGCTTTCTTTACAAGGTGCATTACTCGAAGAGCTTAAATTAGCACTCTCTTTAACAGGAACGGTTACCGCAACTTTAGACGCTCAAGCGGAACTGGCAAAACCACATCTTCCATTAAAATTGACACTTGAAAGTCAGAAAGTTCGTTGGCCATTAACGGGCGATGTACAGTATCAACTCAATGATACTCGGCTGCGTTTAAATGGTCAGACAGACAACTATGATCTCTCATTACGCTCCGATATTGAAGGTCAGGAGATCCCGCCAGCTAAATTAATGCTAGATGCGAAAGGGAATGAAGAGAAAATAGAGCTGACGCGTTTACGTTTAGCCGCTTTGCAAGGTCATGCGGATATTACTGGTGTTGCTGATTGGAGTAAGGCAATTAGCTGGAATGCGTTATTAACCATTTCAGGTATTAATACCGTTAAACAATATCCGGATATGCCCGCTAAATTAGATGGGCGTATTGCCACAACGGGCAGTTTATATGGCGGAAGTTGGCAATTACGTGTTCCTGAAATCACCTTAGATGGCAATATCAAAAATAATCTTATCAAAGCGAGAGGTAATGCTTACGGTAATGATTCTGGCCAATGGAATATCCCTCAGTTAAAACTTATTCTTGGTAAGAATAACCTCGATATTGAAGGGCATTTAGGTGATAAATGGGCATTAGATGCCAATATTAATGCGCCAGGATTAAATGGTTTAGTGCCTGGATTGGCTGGAGTCATTAAAGGTAAGGTTAATATTCGTGGTGATATTAATACACCTAAGATTATTGCTGATATCAATGCTCATGGTATTAAATGGCAAGATCAAGTCAGTATTGAATCCATCACAATTAAAGGTGATGTTCAATCAGACAAAGAAATTGGCGGCAAGCTAGCAATTACGGCTCGCCAGTTAAAACAAGCCGATTTAGTTATTCGCAATTTAACGCTGGATGCTGCTGGTACAGAAAAACAGCATAAACTGACGCTAAAAATGGATGGAGAGCCTGTTTCTGGCGGACTGACATTAGCGGGTTCATTCGATAAAGAAAAACAGCAATGGAAAGGAACGCTAAATAATACGGCATTTGATACTCCTGTGGGTGAATGGCGTTTAAATAAAGCCATGGCGTTAAATTTGTTGGCAGAAAAGCAAGAAGTCACCATTGGTTCTCATTGTTGGGTAAACCCAAATGCACAAGTTTGTGTTCCTAAAGCGATAACAGTGGGTGAAAGCGGATCTGCCGCAATTACATTGACACGTTTTGATCTCGCTATGATCAAACCTTTCCTACCCGCAGAGACTTCTGTTCGAGGCGTATTTACTGGCGATGCGACAGCAACTTGGAATTCAAAAGGCGGATTACCAAAAGCATCTGTAAACCTGAAAGGGCAAGGTGTTGGTGTAAAACAGAATATTGATGGTACTGTTTTACCGATTGATTTTGATGCAATTACTTTAAATGCTGGTGTAAATAATGGCAAAGCCACATTGCAATGGTTGATTAGTATTGCGGGTAATGGTGATTTTAAAGGTAATGTGAATGTTGCTGATCTTGAGAAAAAACGCCAACTGTCTGGTACGGTTGATATTGATAATCTGACATTAGATTTAATCAAACCGTTCTTAGGGAAAGGTGAAATAGCTCAAGGAAGCGTGGGCGCTCAATTACGTTTAGGGGGAAATGCGCAATCACCGCTATTATTTGGTCAATTCGGTATTAATCAATTAAAAGTGGTTGGGCATTGGATCCCATTTGATATCACCAAAGGAAATGTTGATATTAGCTTTAATGGTGCAACCTCTGATTTAAGTGGCAGAATCGAAACACCAGAAGGTTATTTAAATCTTACGGGTAATGCAGATTGGCGTAAATTAGAGGAATGGCGCGCTGTTGTGGCAGCAAATGGTAATAAGTTACGAGTTGCATTACCTCCGATGGTTCGTATTGATGTCAACCCTGATTTAGTGTTTGAGGCAAGCCCCCATTTACTGAAATTAGACGGTCGCATTGATATACCTTGGGCGCGCATTGTGGTGCAAGATTTACCAGAATCTGCGGTATCAGCGTCTTCTGATGAAGTGATGCTAGATAAAAACTTGCAACCTATTGCACCAAAAGAGACATCCATTCCAATTCAAAGCAATTTAGCGATTAATATTGGCGATGATGTGACACTGGACGCATTTGGGCTTAAAGCTAGATTGACGGGGGCGCTTAAAGTCAATCAAAATAAACAAGGGCTAGGTTTAAATGGCCAAATAGATATTCCAAAAGGCGCATTCAAAGCTTATGGGCAAGACTTACAAGTGCGTAAGGGACAAATCTTGTTCTCAGGGCCAGTTGATCAACCTTACTTAAATATTGAAGCGATCCGTAATCCTGAAAACACAGCAAATAATGTGATTGCTGGTGTCAGGGTGACAGGGCTTGCAGATAAACCTAAAGTTGAAATTTTCTCTGAACCTGCGTTTACCCAGCAAGAAGCGTTATCTTACTTGCTAAGAGGTGAAGGGTTAGATAAAAGTGGTGATGCAGACTCATCACAAATGACGGCAATGCTGATAGGATTAGGTGTTGGTCAAAGTGGTCAGCTTGTAGGGCGCATTGGTGAAACCTTTGGTGTTTCAGATTTAGCATTGGATACGCAAGGTGTGGGTGATAGCTCACAAGTTGTGGTCAGTGGCAAGATAACCAATGATCTACAAGTAAAATATGGAGTGGGTATATTTGATTCGCTAGCGACGTTAACTTTACGTTATCGCTTGATGCCCAGGTTGTATTTACAAGCAGTGTCTGGTATGAATCAGGCAATAGATCTGCTTTATCAATTTGAGTTTT
>JAEYFY010000177.1 GCA_023454395.1 Pseudomonadota bacterium | reverse complement strand
TTTAGAGCAAGGTTGTGTGGTATTCGATTTGTCTGGTGCCTATCGAGTACAAAACAAGCATTTTTATCAACAATACTATGGATTCGAGCATAAGAATACTGATTGGTTATCACAGGCAGTTTATGGGCTAGCTGAATGGAATGCTGACATTATTAGTCAGGCCCAATTAATTGCAGTGCCGGGCTGTTATCCCACGGTGTCTCAGTTGTCTCTAAAACCGCTGGTGGAAGCGGGGCTTTTAGATACAGCACAGTGGCCTGTTATTAATGCCACCAGCGGTGTGAGTGGGGCAGGTAGAAAAGCCTCTTTAACTAGCAGTTTTTGTGAAGTGAGTTTGCAACCTTACGGTGTGTTCACTCACCGTCATCAACCTGAAATTGCAACGCATCTTGGTATTGATGTCATTTTTACACCTCATCTGGGTAATTTTGCGAGAGGGATCTTAGCCACTATCACCTGTAAGTTAAAAGTGGGTGTGACACAAGAGGATGTAAGGCAAGTCTTTGAAGATGCTTATCAAGATAAACCATTAGTGCGTGTGTATGAAAAAGGGTTGCCGGCATTAAAAGCCGTTGTAGGAACCGCATTCTGTGATATCGGATTTGCTCAACAAGGTGAACACCTAATTGTGGTTGGTGTTGAAGATAACTTGTTGAAAGGGGCTGCTGCACAAGCGGTGCAATGTATGAACATTCGGTTTGGTTTCGCTGAAACCGAATCACTTATTTAAATAATGAGTAGGGAAGTTTCATGGAACCATTAATTATCAAATTGGGTGGTGTGCTCCTTGATAATGAAGAAGCGTTAACGCGGTTTTTCACTGCATTACAACAGTATCGCTCAACACATTCTCGTCCGTTAGTCATCGTACATGGTGGTGGCTGTTTGGTGGATGATTTGATGAGTAAATTGCAATTACCAGTGGTGAAAAAGCAAGGGCTTCGTGTCACACCTGCTGATCAGATAGACATCATCACAGGAGCGCTTGCCGGAAGTGCCAATAAAACCTTGTTATCGTGGGCAACTCAGTTTGGGCTTAATGGTGTAGGGCTTTCTTTGGGTGATGGGCAATTAGCAAAAGTGACGCAAATCAATGAAGAGTTAGGGCATGTCGGAAATGCAAAGCCCGGCTCTCCTGATTTACTCAATTTATTATTGGGGGCTGGCTATCTACCTATTATCAGTTCTATCGGTATGACTGAAAAAGGTGAACTGATGAATGTGAATGCTGACCAAGCGGCAACCGCTATTGCTGAAACATTAGGTGCTGATTTAGTCCTACTTTCCGATGTCAGTGGCATTTTAGACGGTAAAGGTCAGAAGATTGCCGAGATGTCAGCCGAGAAAGCACAGACATTAATCGACCAAGGCATTATCACTGACGGCATGATTGTGAAAGTCAATGCGGCATTAGAAGCAGCTAAAACACTAGGTCGGCCAGTTGAGATTGCAAGTTGGCGTCATGCTGAAAAACTGACTGCACTGTTTAATGGTGTTGCAGTTGGAACCCGTATTTTAGCTTAAAAATCACTCTAGAAATTTTATCGCTGTTTACTCGTTGGCAGAATTTAAACAAATTGGAAATTGAAGGTTATCACTATGACTAAAGGCATAAAAAAAATCGTACTGGCATACTCTGGTGGACTTGATACATCAGCAATCATTCCTTGGCTAAAAGAACATTATGATAACTGCGAAGTTGTCGCTTTTGTGGCAGATGTGGGTCAAAGCCGTGATGATTTAGTAGGTGTGGAACAAAAGGCATTAGCGTCAGGTGCTTCTGAGTGTTATATCGTCGATCTGCGCGAAGAATTTATTAAAGATTACGTCTATCCTGTATTAAAAACTGGTGCGTTATATGAAGGTAGCTATTTATTAGGTACTTCAATGGCTCGCCCTGTTATCGCTAAAGCGCAAGTTGAACTAGCCTTAAAACTTGGTGCCGATGCAGTTGCTCATGGTGCAACTGGTAAAGGTAACGATCAGGTTCGTTTCGAAAGTACTTATGCGGCACTTGCCCCACAACTGAAAGTGGTTGCACCTTGGAGAGAGTGGGATTTACGTTCTCGCGAAGCGCTACTGGATTATCTGAAAGTTCGTAATATTCCAACGACAGCAACGCTTGAGAAAATTTATAGCCGTGACGAAAACGCATGGCATATCTCAACAGAAGGTGGCGTATTAGAAAGCCCGTGGAATGCCTCAAACGAAGATTGTTGGGCATGGACGGTTGATCCGAAGAAAGCACCAGAAACACCAGAACGGGTTACTGTTACTGTAAAAGCGGGTGAAGTCGTTGCTGTAAACGGTAAAACACAATCACCTTTTGAATGTTTAGACACCTTAAATGCATTAGGCGTTAAACATGGTATCGGTCGTATTGATATTGTTGAAAACCGTTTAGTGGGAATGAAATCTCGTGGCTGCTATGAAACACCGGGGGGCACAATCATGATGGCGGCTCTGCGTGGTGTTGAGCAACTGGTGCTTGATAGAGATGCTTTTAAATGGCGTCAACAGCTAGGCTTAGAGATGTCTTATGTGGCTTATGACGGTCGTTGGTTCACGCCAATTCGCGCTTCACTGCAAGCGGCTGCGGAATCACTGGCAAATGATGTGAATGGTGAAGTGGTATTAGAGCTGTATAAAGGTCATGTTAATGCTATTCAGAAGAAATCAGATAACAGTCTGTATTCTGAAGAATTTGCAACCTTTGGTGAAGATGAAGTTTACGATCACAGCCATGCTGAAGGGTTTATCCGTTTATATTCCTTACCATCACGTATTCGTGCATTGAGTAAGAAATAAGGTTAAACAATAGAGTGATGCTATATATCTATCTATATATAAGGATACAAGGCATCACTCTCACTCTTTTATTACATAAAATAAATACAGGAAGCAATTATGGCACTCTGGGGTGGACGTTTTAGTCAGGAAGCTGATCAACGGTTTAAACAATTCAATGATTCACTGCGGTTTGATTTTCGACTGGCACAACAGGACATCTTTGGCTCAGTTGCTTGGTCTAAAGCGTTAGTCACAGTGGGCGTATTGTCGCAAGATGAACAAGCTCAACTTGAGCAAGCTTTAAATGAATTATCAGAAGAAGTAACCGCAAACCCGCAGTCTATTTTGCAAAGTGATGCAGAAGACATCCATAGCTGGGTTGAAAGTAAGCTTATTGCCAAAGTGGGTGATTTAGGTAAAAAATTACATACAGGTCGTAGCCGTAATGATCAGGTCGCAACAGACTTAAAATTATGGTGTAAAGAAGAAGTTATTCATCTTCGCCAAGCAATTGTTGAGCTACAAAAAGCCTTAGTTATCACCGCAGAACAAAATCAAAATGCAGTGATGCCGGGTTACACCCATTTACAGCGCGCTCAGCCTGTCACTTTTGCACATTGGTGTTTAGCATACAATGAAATGCTAGCCAGAGATGAAAGCCGCCTAGCAGATGCATTAAAACGTTTGGATGTCAGCCCGTTGGGATGTGGTGCGCTGGCAGGTACGGCTTATGATATCGATCGTGAACAATTAGCCGAATGGCTGGGATTTGCGAGTGCAACCAATAATAGTTTAGATAGCGTATCCGATCGTGATCATGTCTTAGAATTATTATCCTCTGCGGCTATTGGTATGGTTCACTTATCTCGTTTTGCAGAAGATCTTATTTTCTTTAATAGTGGCGAAGCAGGTTTTATTGAATTATCAGATAAAGTCACTTCCGGCTCTTCATTAATGCCACAAAAGAAAAATCCAGATGCACTGGAGCTTATCCGTGGGAAATGTGGACGAGTGCAAGGCGCGTTAACGGGCATGATGATGACCTTAAAAGGTCTGCCTCTTGCTTACAATAAAGATATGCAAGAAGACAAAGAAGGGCTATTTGACGCTATCGATACATGGTCTGATTGTTTGCACATGGCAACGCTTGTTCTTGATGGGCTACAAATCCGTCGTCCTCGTTGTGAAGAAGCCGCGAAACAAGGTTATGCTAACGCCACAGAACTGGCAGATTACCTTGTTGCGAAAGGTGTGCCATTTCGTGAAGCTCACCATATTGTGGGTGAAGTGGTGGTTTGCGCCATTGAGCAAGGTAAAGCGATCGAAGAACTCCCTCTTTCTGAATTACAGATGTTTAACAGTAAAATTATGATTGATGTGTACGATATTTTATCGCTTCAATCTTGTTTAGATAAACGTCTTGCAAAAGGGGGCGTTTCTCAAAAACAGGTCGCGTCTGCGATAGTAAAAGCTAAAGAAGTTTTAAATATGGATAAATAAGCAAAGCGTTTATCTAAGACAACTTACTGTTATTCAAAAAGAACAGGGTGAATTTCACTCTGTTCTTTTATTTTAAATTGCCGATAATATCTATACTCATCTTGAATGCTTTAGAGGATGAAGGAATACGTTTTGTTTAAGTCGTTTATTTAGAAAATATCGAAAAAGAGAGACAGAATAACATTCGACTGATAGAAAAATTTATCAGTTACTATATTATCTATAGACATTAACTATCAGCAATAAATGTGGGATCTGCAATGAATATCCGTGACTTGGAATATCTGGTGGCTCTAGCTGAGCATAAACATTTTCGTCGTGCGGCAGATTCTTGCCATGTGAGTCAGCCAACATTAAGTGGTCAAATTCGTAAACTTG
>JAEYFY010000169.1 GCA_023454395.1 Pseudomonadota bacterium | reverse complement strand
ATCTGCGAACTCTGCTGGGTAATGAGCAGGTAGAATTAGAATTTGACTAAAATAGGAATGTTATGAGTCTTAATTTTCTGGATTTTGAACAGCCAATTGCCGAGTTAGAAGCGAAAATTGATTCGCTAACCGCAGTTAGCCAACATGATGAAAAAATTGATATTAATATCGATGAAGAAGTTTCACGCTTAAGAGAAAAAAGCCTAGAGCTAACGCGTAAGATTTTTTCTGATCTTGGTGCATGGCAAGTAGCACAACTTGCACGTCATCCATTAAGACCTTACACACTGGATTATATTCATCGTATCTTTACTGATTTCCAAGAATTAGCAGGCGACCGTGCTTATGCTGATGATAAAGCCATTGTTGGTGGTATTGCTCGCTTAGATGGTCGTCCAGTGATGGTTATTGGGCACCAAAAAGGGCGTGAAACGAAAGAGAAAATCCGCCGTAACTTTGGTATGCCAGCGCCAGAAGGCTATCGCAAAGCGCTTCGTTTAATGGATATGGCGCAACGTTTTAATCTTCCTATTATCACTTTTATTGATACTCCGGGTGCTTATCCTGGTGTTGGTGCTGAAGAGCGCGGTCAATCAGAAGCGATTGCACGTAACTTACGTGAAATGTCACGCTTTGGTGTGCCAATCATCTGTACTGTTATTGGCGAAGGTGGTTCTGGTGGCGCTCTAGCGATTGGTGTTGGTGATAAAGTCAATATGCTGCAATACAGCACCTATTCTGTTATTTCACCAGAAGGTTGTGCATCTATTCTTTGGAAAAGCGCTGATAAAGCACCATTAGCTGCAGAAGCGATGGGTATCACTGCAAACCGTTTAAAAGAGCTTAAGCTGATTGATACGGTTATTCCTGAGCCTTTAGGTGGCGCGCATCGTCACTATGATGAAATTGCAGCATCTTTAAAAGCACAAATTAAAGCTGATTTAGACGAGTTAGATGCATTTGAATCAGAAGAACTAACAAATCGTCGCTACCAACGTTTAATGGAATACGGTTACTGCTGATAGCGTCATGTGATTCAAAAAATAAAAGAAAACCTCATGTTGATAACATGAGGTTTTTTTTGTCTCTAAAAACTATCATTATTGAGACAATAAAACGAGGTTATATTAACTATAATATATTAAATATCAATACGTTAAGTTGATCTCAAAAACAATATTAATTCGCTTTTTTACTAAAAGAATAATCAACCCTATCTATTATTTTATAGAGTCATTTACTTCTTTTGTGAGGAAAAAGCGATGATATCGTTTAAAGATAAAGTTGGGATAATTACAGGTGGTAATAGCGGGATTGGATTAGCTTCTGCGGAAAAGTTTTTATCCTTAGGTGCATCAGTTGTTATCACTGGCAGTAATTTAACGCGAGGGCAAAAAGCAGAAAAATACCTAAAAGAAAAAGGGCTTTCGGGTGAATTTATTCAAATGGATGTGAAAAGTGAAAAAGAGAACGAACAACTCATTGATTATGTGGTAAATAAATATGGGCGGCTGGATTTCATCTTTGCTAATGCGGGTGTTTTAACTGATAACATCGCAGATAAATTAGAATATGAAAAATGGAAAGGGGTATTAGACGTTAATCTTAATGGGCTTTTTCTGATTAACCGTGCAGCAATTCAATATTGGCTGAAAAATGAACTATCAGGCGCAATTGTTAATTGTAGCTCGATTTGTTCCTTTGTTGGTCAACACGCGTTTCCCGCTTATTGTGCATCAAAAGGGGGGATTAAATTACTGACACAAACACTTGCTATTGATTATGCAAGCAAAGGTATTCGTGTTAATGCGGTTTGTCCCGGGTATATTGATACACCTTTATTAGATGGACGTGAACTAGATAAGCAAAAATTGACGGCATTGCACCCGATTGGTCGTCTTGGTACGCCAGAAGAAGTGGCTAATGTTGTGGTATTTTTGGCTAGTGATGCCGCTTCGTTTGTCACTGGAGCTTCTTATTTGGTCGATGGTGGTTTTACTGCATAAATCGTGTTTATCTAAGGCAGAATGGTGTTTATTCTGCCTTATTTTCCTTCACTAGTGATACAACGTCTTAAATCTCGCATTCATTTTTCAGGATCGCGTTGTATTCGTGCAAAATCGGGTAGAAAGGCTTAACATAATCATCTGAATTCACTGATAAATGACGATACAATGAAACAGGAATACGACTTACTCCTTAAAGAAATCAAACAACAAGTTGATCCTTACACTAAAATTTTGGTGGGTTTTAGTGGCGGTGTAGATTCCACTGTTTTATTACAAGGGCTTGTACGTTTACGTGATGAATACCAATTACCTTTAGAATTAACGGCTATCTATATTCATCATGGATTAAATATCAAAGCAGATGATTGGCTTGCCCACTGTGAACAATGCTGTCAGCAATGGCATGTCGATTTTATCAGTGAAAAAGTGAACGTAGATCCTAAAGCGGGAGGGCTTGAAAATGGTGCAAGAGAGGCGCGTTATCAAGCTTTTCGCCGATATTTACAGCCACAACAAGTGTTAGTGACGGCTCAACACCAAGATGATCAAGCTGAAACTTTTTTACTGGCTTTAAAGCGAGGCAGTGGTCCTGCGGGGCTTTCTTCAATGCCTGCTAAAATGGTGTTTGAGAAGAGTTATTTACTGCGCCCATTGCTCAATATTACTCGTGAGCAAATTGAATTTTATGCTACTGAACAAGGGCTTGACTGGATAGAAGACGATAGTAATCAAGATGATCGTTATGATCGCAATTTTTTACGATTACGTGTTATGCCCTTACTCGCTCAACGTTGGCCTCACTTTTCACAAGCAGTAACTCGAAGTGCTGCATTGTGTGGTGAACAAGAAGCACTATTAGATGAACTATTAGATTCTGAACTTAATGCCTTAATGGACAGTGAGCGCAGCTTAGATATTAATCAACTTACCCATTGTAGTGTTATAAAGCGCAATGCTTTACTGAGGCGCTGGTTTGCTAAACACAATAAAACCATGCCATCAAGACAACAAATTTTACGATTATGGCAAGAAGTTGTTTTAGCAAAAGAAGATGCAGAGCCTCGATTACAATTTTATCAAGATGAAGTTAGACGTTATAAACAGCGCCTTTATCTAGTTCCAATCATTAAAGAGCCTGTTGATCATGCTATTGAGTGGTCGCTCAAGGAGCCTTTATGTTTACCTAATGGATTAGGCGTTCTATCACTTGTCTCCGAAACAGGCAAAAACACTGTCAGAAAGCCTTCGCGTGATGAAAAAGTCACAGTACGTTTTGGTTTAACACAAGCATCTTTGCGTATTGTAGGGCGAGAGCGCGCTCGACATAGTAAAAAGATTTGGCAAGAGCTTGACGTTGCACCTTGGCGTAGAACTCGTACTCCTTTGATTTATTATAATCATACGTTGATTGCAGCTATTGATACATTTGTTACTTTTGAGGGAAAAGCAACATCAGAACACGCTATTACTATTGAGTGGCGAAAGGCTCATGAATGAACAACCGCCGGTTGGCGGTTGTTCTTTATTCGGTTATTCCGATTTTATAATGATTGTCCCAAGTTCGGGATGAGAAAAACTGGCAATAACATCCAGTCGTAAATCTTTAGAGCCTTCAGACGTTTTGACTTTTAGGTATTCAACTTTTTTGCTTAAGAAAAGATCATCCGCGACACCTTCAATAAGCTCACCATCATGGAGTTCTATATGGAGCGCTAAACCACGTTGGCATGCTAACTCCAGATACTCATAATCATCACAGTTAATTGGTTGATATTCTGTATTTGTTGACATATTCCCTCACCACTCTTTCGTGGCGGTGTTGCCGCCAGTGAATAATTCAGAATAAAATCATTATGCTGTTATTCGATGTG
>JAEYFY010000221.1 GCA_023454395.1 Pseudomonadota bacterium | reverse complement strand
TGCGTTTTCAGATACCGGGTATTCTCGCTGTGTCACCGGTTGATTGTTACGCATTAGTTACTCTCCTCGACATTGAAATTAAAACATCTCAACAAAAAAAGACTGCCTAAATAACTATCGTTTCGGCTGTTAGGAGAATAACTTTAGCAATAAGTGTAAATACCTACATTTAAATATTAGTTTTTTGAATCAGTTCAAAATTTTTAATTATCCAAGCTATTAATTAATGCCTGTGAACTCAGCACTAATGTCTTCGCACACTCATCACGTTTCTTTAATAACGCCATAAAAATAAGGTCGGTGATCGTGTTTTGTGCTGTACGTGAAGAAATTGAAGCACTTCGCCACTCACCTTCATCCGCAATTGTTTCTAATATATAATCAGAAATTCTTCCTAATGGAGAGTGTTTTTCTCCAGTAATAGCAATGATTTTTGCTCCCTGTTTTTTAGCCACAGAGGCCGCAACCAACATATCTTTTCTTTTACCACTATAAGAAACAACTATCTGTAAATCCTTTGAACTTAACATTTGAGCAACAGATATCTGAACATGATGATCTGTTTCAATCAGAGTAGTTATTCCTATTTTCTGTAATTTATAACTTAAGTCTCTTGCGACTAATCCTGACCCCCCAATACCAATAATCTGAACTCGCTGAGCTTCATCAATAAGCTGGATCACCTTTTCAAAATGAAGGTAATTAATTTTGCGAGTGGTATCACTGATAGAATTATTCTTCTCTTGAGCAAGCTTTTGAGCGATTACAACTAAGCTATCTTCAGAGCCAATCTGATTATGTAATATGCTAGGATCTTGCCCAGTATTTGCATTTTTTCGCCCAAGATCTTCACTAATGGCAAGTTTCAAAGAAGGGAAGCCTTTGAAGCCAATTTTTTGGCTAAATTTAACAATAGCGGATTGACTCACCCCCATTGTTTCAGCGAGTTGCTGTGATGAAAGAGTAACCGTTTTTTCTGGGTTCTCTAAAATATAATCCGCTATTTTACGTTGATTTGTCGCCATACCAGGCTTGATCCACGCAATCTTCGTTAATGTTGGCATAATGACAATATCCACTTCGAGTACAATATAGTTATATATGGAATAATTTTGATAAAACGTTTAATACCTAAAGTAATTAGGTTTTTAGAATAAAATCAATTAGAAACAAAATATGAGACACAATAAATCATAAAAAAAGTAATATTATTATCGAAAGACTTGTTCTTATAATAACGTTATATTGACTTTTTTTATTCAATCTCTCACACATTAACCTCTATATTTTATAATACTTAATTTAATTTTTTCCAATTCTAAATAATAATTTATTCTTCTTGGTCAATAATACGATATAAATTTAATATATTTATATTCAGTAAAATTGTGTTGTTAAACATAATCATTAACTAAATAACAATATAAAACACATTTTAAAAACATTAACTCAATAAAAAACCTTTAATTACAAACAATAACAAGGAATAAATAATTCCTTCATCGGGGAATTATTTTTATTTTTAATGATGTAAAAATAGATTAAATGGCATATTTTAATAAAAAGGCTGATATTAAAAAAAGTAAAAACCCGAAATTAATAAGCCTTTCATATAACTCATACTGTAACATACATAATAAAGATGACAGATGATCGCAGATCTCTCTTTTGATAGATTAATACTCTTTTTTTAATACACATTCAGAAAGATCATTTCAACCAAACTTAAAAAAACATCATTAAAACTAAAAAAATTAAGTTATCTATTGATTTATAACTATTTTTTAATTCACCCGATCCAAATCAACGGTACACAAAGTGCTGTTAATAATCCCATCGAGATATTAAAAATAAACCAAGACTGTCTGCTTTGTAAAAATAGGCTAATTAATGTGCCGCCTAAAATCCAAACAATACCCGCAACGAAATTAACAATGACCATAACAATACTAATCGCAATAACGGAGCTAAAATAAGCATCACCCGATAAACTGAAGCTTCCTACTGCGCCTAATCCCATCATCCACGCTTTTGGATTTAGAAATTGCAATAATCCACCCTGAAACCAGCTTACTGCTTGGGGTGTTTTTGCTGGAATATCTAAACGCTGATAAGATGATGTTGCCGTTTTCCAAGCAAGCCAAAGTAGATACGCACTCCCGACTATCTTCAATCCAATGTGCAGTGCAGGATAAATTATCAATAATGCGGCAACACCAAATGCGGAACTCAATAAAACGCATTGCATACCCAGCATAATACCAGCCATCAGCTTTAATGAGCTTTTAAAACCTACATTAGCGCCTGATGAAGTCAGCAATAAGTTGTTGGGTCCAGGCGTGATAGCCGCAATAAACAGGAAAATAGCTAACGATGAAATCAGACTAATTGTCATTATAAGTGCTCAAAGATGTGACAGATGTTTTATTTTCACCGAAAATAGCAGTATGTTATTTAGCAAACAAGTGTTAATTCATTTTGATAGACGGAAAATATGTCTCAATACTTTAATCCAATGCGTTGGGCTAAAAATCCACATTTACAAACG
>JAEYFY010000063.1 GCA_023454395.1 Pseudomonadota bacterium | reverse complement strand
TACCAATCGTTGCGTAGACACGCGCTAACTGTAACGGCGTTACCATTAGCCCATATCCGAAAGAGAAGGTGGCCCTTTCAAGATCGGACCACCGTTGTTTTTTTATTGGAAATATGCCACTACTTTCACCAACTAGCCCCAAGTTAGTTGGCTTCCCGAATCCAAATCGTGAATAAACATCCACAAGTTCAGATGCAGGCATCGCTAACGCCAGTCTTGAAACACCAACGTTACTCGATTTCTGTAATATTCCTGTTATCGAAAGCTCATGATATAACGCCACATCTTTTATCTGATGCCCGCTAATACGATAAGGAACAGTATTAATAACACTATTTTCTTGAATAATATGATTGTGAAGCGCACTCATCACAACCATCGGTTTTACGGTAGAACCCGGTTCAAAAATATCGGTAATAGCACGATTACGCATCGCATCTTTAAGTGTACCCGTTAAATTGTTTGGGTTGTACGATGGGCTGTTAGCCATCGCCAGCACTTCACCGGTATTAACATCAACTAAAACAGCGGTTCCTGACTCTGCTTTATTCTTAATAACCGCATTGGTTAATTCGCGATAAACTACAGATTGCAAACGTTCATCGATACTTAACATCAGGTTATGAGCTGCTTGGCTGTCTGTTTGAGCGATATTCTCGATAACACGGTTAAAACCATCTTTACGAACAACGCGCTCACCGGGCGCACCTGTCAGCCACTGGTTAAAGCTTTTTTCAACCCCTTCAATACCATCACCATCAATATTGGTTACACCAATGATGTGAGCAGTCACTTCTCCTGATGGATAATAGCGTTTTGATTCCTGACGCATGTTAATCCCAGTGATTTTTAATTTATTAATATAATCACTAATTTCAGGATTCACTTGGCGAGCCAAATAGATAAAACGAGCAGAAGGCGTTGCAACAATTTTTTGCTCAATTTGATTCACTGGCATTTTCAGTGCATCAGCAAGTGCTAACCAACGAGAGTCCGTCATATCGGGCTTAGCATCTAATACAACTTTAGGATCAGCCCAAATGGCGAAAACCGGCACGCTAACGGCAAGAGGTCTGCCCATTCTATCGCTGATCATGCCTCTTGCTGTTGGTACTTTTTGCACACGTAGAGAACGCATATCCCCTTCACGAATAAGGGGATCAGGATTAATAATCTGTAAATAGGCAACACGGATTAATAGCGCGGCTAAAGCGATACCAATACCACCGCAAAGCAACGCAAAACGCCAACTCACAAATCCTGTTTTTTCTTCAGGCTTGCGTAGTTTGGCATTTGACTTTGTCTTTGCTTTCGCTTTTGCCGAACGTGAAAATTTCATACTTGCCTTAATTATTTAGTTACCACGATGTTCTCTTTTGTTGGATCAACATGGATCATTCCCAAACTATCACTTGAAAAACGCTCTACTCGGCTATGGTCAGCCAGCGCGTTTTCTTCAAGAATGAGATTGCGCCATTCGATCTCCAATACGTTTTTCTCCAGCACTAAACGCTCTTTCTCTGCTGTTAATAAACGTGTCTTATGTGCTGTAGTGACGACATACACCGCAGAAATAATCACAGCAATAAGTAAACACACAGGTAATTTGCCATGACGCAGTAAATCCTGCCCTATAACTCCCGGTAGTGAGTGTCGTTCAGTAGACATTTATTCCTCAATACGTTGTGCTACACGTAATACAGAGCTTCGCGCCCGTGGATTTTCTTCAACTTCTACGCCTGTCGGTTTCATCTTGTGAATACTCGATAAGCGAGCGCTTCCTAACTCTTTTATTTGCATTTCTGTGAGAGGAATTCCCGCAGGGACAACAGGTCCTTTGCTTTCATCTCGAATAAAACGCTTCACTAATCTGTCTTCCAATGAATGGAAACTAATCACTGATAAACGTCCTTCAGGGGCTAAAACAGAAACCGCACCTTTTAATGCTTTTTCAATTTCATCTAATTCGCTATTAATATAGATGCGAATTGCCTGAAAACTGCGTGTTGCTGGGTGTTTATGTCGCTCTTTTACTGGGCTTGCATCGCTAATTAAATCAGCCAATTGTTTAGTGCGCGTCAAAGGCTCTTCTGTTTTGTTACGTGCAACAATGGCGCGAGCAATACGTTTAGCAAAACGTTCTTCACCAAAGGTTTTCAATACCCATGTGATGTCATCTTCTGCTGCTGTCATCAGCCATTGTGCGGCTGATTGCCCTGATGTAGGGTCCATACGCATATCAAGCGGTCCATCACGCATAAATGAGAAGCCACGTTCAGGATCATCAAGTTGAGGAGAAGAAACACCTAAATCCAGTAATACGCCGTCAATCTTCCCAGCTAAGCCAAGCTCCTGCACATACTGTTCAATATTTGAAAAAGGTCCATGGACAATAGAAAATCGAGCATCATCAATTTCATTAGCAACGGCTATGGCTTGTGGATCTCTGTCTATCGCAATCAAGCGACCTTGTTCACCCAATTGCGATAAAATTAGACGAGAGTGCCCCCCACGGCCAAATGTTCCGTCGATATAGATACCTGAAGGTTTAATATTCAGGCCATTCACTGCTTCATCCAGTAATACACTGGTATGACTAAAATTATTCGTTGTCATTATTTAAAGTGATAAATCCAATAGTCGTGTCGATAACGGTTCCTGTGAGGTTTGCTCGGCTACAATGTCTTTTTCGATCTGTTTGTACCAGACCTGTTCATCCCACAATTCAAATTTATTGAATTGACCGACTAACATGACCTCTTTTGTTAGCCCCGCATGCTGTCTTAGCGTGCTAGCTAACAAAAGACGTCCTGCGCTATCCATTTGGCATTCGCTGGCGTGACCTAATAACAGACGTTGAACTCGACGTTCCGCAGGGTTCATGGAGGACAAAGCCGCTAATTTTAACTCAATTTTTTCCCATTCTGGAAGGGTATAAAGCAATAAACATGGCTGATTGAGATCAATGGTACAAACCATTTGACCTTCAGAAATCTCATTCAGCGTTGTTCGATAACGGGAAGGAATTGTTATTCGCCCTTTGCTGTCAAGATTAACGAGAGTTGCTCCACGAAACATCCTCATTACCCCCAGCTCTGTAATTTACACCACATTATCCCACAAATCCCCACAAATAGAGTTTACGGATGGTATGAAAACGTTGTCAAGCCAGATATAGGAAGCTTTATTTATATTTACAGTAATTTGATAAGAACACCGGAATGTTTAAATTATCGACAAAAAGAAAAAGGGGAATATTAACACCATGATTAATAGAGGTTATTTTTCAAATTCTATTTTTAATCACGAAAAGTAATTATTTATAGCGATTACAAGGGAGAAAACCAGATAAAGAAATCATAATAAGTAAATCATGATTTTTATTATAAAAAACTAATTTATTGCAGTGCATTTGCCTTTGGCCAACATAATAATTTGAGGTTGCTTTTATATAAACAAAAACAGTAAGGCGAAAAAAAATAATTCAATATCATGAAGATAGTTATTTATTTTTTTCTTAACTTTCCCAAAATAAAATTAATTACTCATTAAATTTAAGCAATATCACTTATGGATATGCCAAAATTTAATCTACGAACTTAGTAAAATGAGAAAAATAGTAAAAAAAGGCTTAAGATTAATCTCAAATTTAATATTCTCTAAGCAATTCGACATTCTTAAATCAAATAAAACATCCCCGTTTTAATTTAATAAAACAGGGATAAGTATAAATGCAGATAATCACCAACAGAGCGGCATCAATTAACGCGCACGTCCTAAACTGCCTCGACGACATAAATCACGACGAATACGTGTAATTCCTGCTTGTGGTTTTTGTTCTTCTTCAAGACTTGCAAGAACAAGTTCTAACACTCGTTCGGCAATATCACGATGTCGTTGAGCGACAGATAAAACAGGGCATTCAAGGAAATCCAATAACTCATGATCACCAAAAGTTGCAATGACCAATTGTGTTGGCAAACGCCCACTGCGTTGTAATGTCACATCCATAACCCCTTGTAATAAAGCAAAAGAGGTTGTGAATAACGCATCAGGCATTGGATTGTTATTTAACCATTCAGAAAAAGCAGCCGCAGCAGCTTCTCGTTCATAGCTATTTGCATATAGGTAGGTGACTTCTCTAGGATCATCTTTCCATACATTACGGAAACCTTGTTCACGTAAAAAACTCACAGAGAGTTCAGGAAGTGCGCCTAAATAGAGTACAGATTGCGAAGGGAATGCTTTTAATTCTGTTGCCAGCATTTTGGCATCTTCTAAGTCATCGCCAACAACACTGATAAAATGTTCGCTTTCTAATGCTCGGTCTAACGCAATAATCGGTAATGAGCGATTTGCCCAACGCTGATAGAAAGGATGCTCTGGTGGCAATGCTGTTGAAACAATAATGGCATCAACTTGACGTTGCAGTAAGTGCTCCACACAACGAATTTCGTTGTCTGGTTGGTCTTCTGAACAGGCAATCAGTAATTGATAACCGCGTTGACGCGCTTGTCGCTCAAGGTAATTTGCGATCCTGGTGTAACTGGTATTTTCCAAATCAGGAATAACCAAACCAATAGAACGTGTACGACCAGCACGTAATCCCGCGGCAACAGCGTTCGGGTGGTAATTATGCTCTCTGACCACCGCCATCACTTTTTCAACAGTCTTGTCACTTACACGGTACTGTTTCGCTTTACCATTAATGACATAACTTGCTGTTGTTCGTGAAACACCAGCCAAGCGGGCGATTTCATCCAGTTTCACATTAGCCTCTTTTAATTATTAAATGTGTTATTTATTACATATTGCTATGAATTTCAGTCATCATGCTGATCTGAGTTTG
>JAEYFY010000022.1 GCA_023454395.1 Pseudomonadota bacterium | reverse complement strand
TGCCTCACTACTTTACTGTATAAAAAACCAGTTTATACTGTATGTAATTACAGATATGTTTTTATACACAGGAGAGGCACTATGCTGACTCAATTAACCATTAGTCATTTTGCCATAGTCCGTGAACTTGAAATCGATTTCTCTGGTGGCATGACCACCATTACAGGCGAAACTGGCGCAGGTAAGTCTATTGCAATTGATGCACTAGGTTTATGCTTAGGTAACCGTGGTGATGCCAATATGGTGCGCCCTGGTGCAACTAGAGCCGATTTATGTGCACGATTCTCACTCTCTGATACGCCCTCAGCACAACGTTGGCTTGAAGAACATCATCTTGATGATCATAACGAATGCCTATTAAGAAGAACTATCTCTGCTGATGGGCGTTCTCGCGGTTTTATCAATGGCACTTCCGTACCTCTTTCACAATTAAGAGAGCTTGGTTCTTTACTTATCCAAATTCACGGGCAACATGCTCATCAGCAACTTCTAGAGCCTCGCTATCAAAAACAACTGCTTGATATTTATGCCCATGAACCGGCTTTATTAAAAAGCATGAAGTCGGCTTATCAAACATGGCATCAAAGTTGCCAAACTTTAGCCGCTTTTCAACAACTCTCTTTAGAACGAGAAGCAAGGCAGCAACTGGTTGATTACCATTTAAAAGAACTCAATGAATTTCAGCCAGTACAAGGCGAATATCCAGAATTAGATCAAGAATATAAACGTCTTTCTAACTGTGGACAGTTTTTAACGCTAAGCCAAAATAGTTTACAAATTTTAAGCGACAACGAAGAGCAAAATATTTTAAGTATGCTCAATGTAGCTAAACATGAAATTACTGAACTGACCTCTATGGAAAGTCAGTTCAATTCACTACTAGAAATGTTAGAAGAAGCAACGATTCAAATTAGTGAAGTGAGTGATGAACTTCGTCATTATAGCGATCGTTTAGATATGGACCCTAATCGCTTATTTGAAGTAGAAAAACGCATGTCTAAGTACATTAGTTTGTCACGTAAACATCGCGTTGCACCTGAAGAACTCTATGATCTCCATCAGCAATTAATTGAAGAGAAGAATGCCCTACTTCGTCAAAATGATGATTGTGACGCTTTAATAGAACAAGTCAAAGCTGACCATTTAATTGCATTAGATGTTGCAAAGCAATTGCATCAAGTTCGCCAACAATATGCAAATGAATTAAGCCAACTTATCACTAACAGTATGCATCAGTTATCCATGCCACATGGTTATTTTACTGTTGATACCTATTTTGATGACAGCTCACTGCAAATCGATGGTGCCACAAAAGTTGAATTTAATGTCACCACAAACCCAGGGCAACCTCATCAAGCGCTTTCTAAAGTGGCTTCAGGAGGTGAGTTATCACGTATTGCACTCGCAATCCAAGTGATCACCGCAAAAAAAATGGATACCCCCGCACTTATTTTTGATGAAGTCGATGTAGGTATCAGTGGCCCAACAGCAGCTATTGTGGGTAAATTATTACGTGAGTTAGGCGAGTCTACTCAAGTTATGTGTGTAACTCACTTACCTCAAGTTGCAGGTTGTGGTCATCAACACTATTTCGTTAATAAAGAGACAAATGGTGAAGAAACTGAAACTACCATGAAACTGTTATCTAAAAAAGAGCGTCTACAAGAGCTAGCCCGTTTGTTAGCAGGCAGTGAAGTCACTAAAAATACCTTAGCAAATGCGAAAGATTTGTTGGCTGCATAACGATTAACAAACTTTTATTGATATTTAGGGTCATAGGCAGAGTGTGAAAGGTTTTCAATTGCTGCGTTGTCGATTATCATCGTCACTATGACCCTAAAAGGAATGTAATAACCATGCGTTTTAAACTGTTAAAAGTTGCCGCCTTATCTTTAGTCGTAATGACTTCAGGTTGCTCTATGTTCGAGAGACTGGTTTATCACCCAGATATCAATCAGGGAAATTATTTAACGCCAGCCGAAGTCGCAAAAGTTCAGCAAGGAATGACACAGCAGCAAGTTCAATTTGCCCTTGGTACGCCAATGCTTAAAGATCCTTTCGGAAGTCAGACTTGGTATTATGTTTTCCGTGAAGAGCCTGGTCATCAGAAAGTACGTCAAGAGACGCTGACCCTGACTTTCGATAGTAATGGCATACTGACTAAGATTGATAAACAAGGCAATATGCCTAACTTCTCAGCGCCTGAAACAAAATCGTAATACGATAACAGCGCTAAGAAAGCTTAGTTTTGTATAAGATTGGCAAAAACGAATTGCACCCCATACGTTAAAGTTGACGTTGGGGTGTGTTTTTATAAAGAGAAATTGCTTTTATAACAGTGTTGTCTTGTATTGTGTCTGTCTGTAATCAAACGGCCTATCAATGCAGTATATGATGCTCTCCCTATTGGGCAAAAAAGCATAATATTAATCTGCTTTTTGTCGTGCTTTCTCAGCACGTTTACGACGCATTTCTTTAGGGTCGGCAATTAGAGGTCGATAAATTTCAACTCTATCACCGTCTCGCACATTATCGCTTAACTTTGCAGGTCGGCTATAAATGCCCACTTTGTTCTTAGTTAAATCAATATCATTACAAATCGTTAAGATATTTGAAGCAATTATGGCTTGTTCAACAGTGTCCCCTAATGTTAATTCAACAGGGATAAGGTACTGTTTGTCGGGCAACGCATAGGTTACCTCTACCGATATTTTAGTCACGATAGATCTCTTTCGCTCTGAGAGTAAATGCTTGAACCATATTATTCGTTAAATCCTTAAAAATACGTCCAAAAGCCAACTCAATTAATTTATTAGTGAACTCAAAGTCTAGCTGAAATTCTATTTTACACGCATTATCATCAAGTGCGGTAAACACCCATCCTCCAGTTAATTTACGAAAGGGACCATCAACAAGACGCATATCAACACGTTCATTAGTCTTTAAAAAGTTATGGGTAGTAAATGTTTTACTAATTCCCGCTTTAGAGACATTTATTGATGCAATCATTTCCTCTGGAGTGCTTTTGATCAGTTTACTTCCAACGCATCCTGGTAGAAAATCAGGGTAAGTAAGAACATCATTAACCAGTTTAAACATTTGCTCTGTGCTAAAAGGGACAAGAGCAGATCGACTAATCTGAGGCATAGTTATTCCTGTACGACAACACTGTGTGTGATCATATCATTGAACAGTGACTAATTAAAAATCTAATGGAATATAGCTTAAGTTTTATGCAATTGAAAAGAAAACAGTCGGTTAAATGATTTCTTTCTATTGCTCATACAGTATAATGTGGACATTATGACAAAGAAAAAATCACACAAACCAGGTTCTGCGACCATTGCGTTAAACAAACGCGCTCGCCATGAATATTTCATCGAAGATGAGATAGAAGCGGGCTTGGCGCTCCAAGGCTGGGAAGTTAAATCACTGCGAGCCGGTAAAGCAAACATCAGTGATAGCTATGTTATCATGCGTGATGGCGAAGCTTATCTTTTTGGTGCAACGATTACGCCTTTAAATGTTGCATCAAGCCATGTCGTTTGTGATCCGACACGTACCCGTAAACTATTATTAAAACAGCGTGAACTTGATAACCTTTATGGTCAAATCAACCGTGATGGTTATACCGTTGTTGCACTTTCTCTTTATTGGAAAAACGCTTGGTGCAAAATCAAAATTGGCGTTGCAAAAGGTAAAAAAGATCACGATAAACGTGAAACCATTAAAGATCGTGAGTGGAAATTAGACAAAGCACGTATTATGAAAAATGCTAACCGCTAAATTGCGTTAAGTACTAGCAATGACAAGTATTTTTCTGATATACTCGCTGTCAACAACTTGGGGCTGATTCTGGATTCGACGGGATTTGCGAAACCCAAGGTGCATGCCGAGGGGCGGTTGGCCTCGTAAAAAGCCGCAAAAAAGATAGTCGCAAACGACAATCAATATAAAGCACTAGCAGCTTAATAACCTGCTTTGAGCCCTCTCTCCCTAGCTTCCGCTCTTAAGACGGGGATAAAGAGAGGTCAAACCCAAAAGAGATCGCGTGGATGCCTAGCTTGGGGTTGAAGCGTTAAACTTAATCAAGCTAGCTTATTCATGGCGCGTCTGTCCGCAGTGGGTAAGTGAAATTAAAGATAGACTAAGCATGTAGTACCGAGGATGTAGAAATTTCGGACGCGGGTTCAACTCCCGCCAGCTCCACCAAAT
>JAEYFY010000014.1 GCA_023454395.1 Pseudomonadota bacterium | reverse complement strand
ACACAGATGCTGTTAGAGGAGATCCATCGTGTCTGAACTATCTACTCTATCCCCACAACCACTATGGGATATTTTTGCAAAAATTTGTTCGATTCCACATCCATCACATCATGAAGAAGCCTTAGCTACCCACATTCTTTCTTGGGCAAGTGAAAAAGGACTTTTTGCAGAGCGCGATGCCGTTGGCAATATTTTAATTCGTAAACCAGCAACCAAAGGCATGGAAGATCGTAAAACGGTTGTTTTACAAGCACACTTAGATATGGTGCCACAAAAAAACAACGATACCGTTCACGACTTCACTAAAGACCCAATTCAACCTTACATTGACGGCGAATGGATCAAAGCGAAAGGCACCACATTAGGTGCAGATAATGGTGTTGGTATGGCATCTGCGTTGGCTGTTTTAGCTGACGATACTGTTAAACACGGACCATTAGAAGTGCTGTTAACCATGACTGAAGAAACAGGTATGGACGGTGCTTTTGGTTTACAACCGGGTTGGTTACAAGCTGATATTCTGATCAACACAGACTCAGAAGAAGAAGGTGAAATCTACATGGGCTGTGCAGGTGGTATTGATGTTAAAACCACAGTAAGCCTTTCTTACGATGCAATCCCAGCAGGGCACGTTGTTAAACAACTGGTTCTAAAAGGATTAAATGGAGGTCACTCTGGTGGTGATATCCATTTAGGTTTAGGTAACGCAAATAAATTATTAGCGCGTTTCTTAGCAGATCATGCCGAAGAATTATCACTGAAATTAATTGATTTCCACGGCGGTACACTGCGTAATGCGATCCCTCGTGAAGCAAACATTGTTTTTGCAATTCCAGCGGATAAAGCAAACCAACTAGATACAGTAAAAGCGAAATTTGAAGCGCTGTTAAAAACTGAATTAGCTATTGCTGAAAAAAATCTGAAAGTTGAATTAACTGATACAACAACAGATAAAAAAGCTTTCACAACAGATTGCCAAGAACGCTTAATCAACCTACTCAATGCAATGCCAAATGGTGTTATTCGTATGAGTGATGACGTTGAAGGTGTTGTTGAAACTTCATTAAACGTCGGTGTTGTTAGCATTGTTGACGATAAAGTAGAGATCCTATGCTTAATTCGTTCTCTGATTGATAGTGGTAAAACCTATGTTGTTAGCATGCTAACAGCATTAGCAAAACTCGCTAAAGCAGATATCGAAACCAAAGGCGGCTATCCTGGTTGGAAACCAGATGCAGACTCTCCTGTTATGCATTTAGTTCGTGACACTTACCAACAACTGTTTGATAAAGTGCCAAACATCATGGTTATCCACGCAGGTCTTGAGTGTGGTCTGTTCAAAAAACCTTACCCAGATATGGATATGGTTTCTATTGGACCAACAATCCGTGGCGCTCACTCACCAGACGAACGCGTTCACATTAAGAGCGTCGGTCAATACTGGCAATTATTAACTGCGATTTTAAAAGCAATCCCTGCTAAATAATCTCGCTTTAACGTTAATAATGAAACCCGCTTAATTGGCGGGTTTTTTGTGGCTAAAACTATCACAAAAAATAATTTATCCCACCCAATTACACCTTATTTACCTTAAAGATCATAATTTATTCCTTATATAGCCAATTTCATAATTACTTATTTCATTACGGAATAAGAAAACAAATCTTAATAAATTAAATATATAGAATGCTAATCATTATCATTAGCATTAATGTTTTCGGAGTGATATTTTCATGGCTTCCGCATTTAAAGTTAAATAATAAAAAACTAAAGGGTTCTACTGTGTCTAATAAAAACTGCGTTGCTAGTGTCTTTCTCGCTTTACCGTTAAGTTTACTCTCTGTTCAAATTCACGCGGCAGTCAATAAAAATGTACCTGAAAAGATAATTGTTACCGCATCTCCATCACAAGATCCTCAAGCACCGATTTCCGGTTTTGTCGCAACAAAAACATTATCAACAAATAAAACACCAACTGAAATTGAAAAAACACCGCAATCTATTAGCGTGATCACCCGTGATCAAATGGATGCTCAAGATGTCAGTTCAGTTTCTCAGGCGTTACGTTATACACCCGGCGTTTTCACAGAATATCGTGGAAGTTCTAATCGTAATGATGAAGTTTTTATTCGTGGTTACAGCTATGCACCACGTTTTCTTGACGGTTTAAGCTACGGAATGGGAGCATCATCATCAACGGGTGCAATTGATCCATGGCTATTAGAACGCGTTGAAGTTGTTAGAGGACCTGCATCTGTTCTTTATGGTCAAGTAAACCCAGGTGGCATTGTCGCAATGACAAGTAAAAGACCCACGGCATCCCCTATTCGTCATATTCAAGTACGTGCAGGCAACGATAAATTAGCAGAAACCGCTTTTGATTTTTCAGGGGCATTAAGTGATGATAATCGTGTACTTTATCGTCTAAACGGTATTGCAAAAACCCAACACACACAAATAAAAAACTATAAAGAAGAGCGTTTTGCACTTGCTCCTGCGATTACGTTCTTACCTAATGAACAAACTCGCTTAACGCTATTAAGCTTTATTCAGCAAGAGCCTGAAGCGGGATATCGTAATTTTTTACCTGCCTATGGTACGGTTAAAAGCACTCCCGCTGGTACAATTCCCTTTGATTTTGATGTCAATAATCCCGATTACCATAAATCATGGCGTCAACAATATGGTATAGGTTATGAATTCGAACACGAGTTTAATGACTCACTAAAAATTGTACAAAATGCTCGATATAGCCATATTAATCAAAAATATAAATACCTTGTATTTGGATCTTTAAGAAAAGATAACCCTTATGTTCTTGAACGCAGAGCGCAACAAGAGCAGCGAGAAACAGATACTTTAGGAATAGATACTCGTTTACAAGCCGACTTTACTACTGCAAAACTGAATCATACTGTGATTGCTGGTATTGATTATCAGTGGAGTAAAGATCAAGATAACTTACTCCGTGCAATGGGTCCTGAGTACGATCTTGATTGGCGTGATCCTAATTATCACTACCCAATTGATATGAGCTTACAAAAACCCGCAACCGATCAGTTACAAAAACGAGATCAAGTCGGGTTGTATCTACAAGATCAGATCCAATGGAAAAATTGGATCTTACTTGCAGGCTTACGCCAAGATTGGGCTCAAGTTCGGACTCATGATTTCTTAGCTAAAAGCTATGATCAACAAGATGATCATAAATTAACGGGTCGCGCAGGGCTTCTATATGCTTTTGATAATGGTATTTCTCCTTATATTAGCTATAGCACCTCTTTTGAGCCTAATTTACAAACTCGTCGCGCACCAGGCACAGCACCATTTGATCCAAGTGAAGGTCGTCAATTAGAAGCGGGGATCAAATACCTCACACCAAATGAACAAACATTGGCAACACTCTCTGTTTATCAATTACAACAACGCAATGTAACCAACTACAATGCTGAAAAAGCATATTTCGAACCTGTGGGTGAAATTAGAAGTCGTGGTGTTGAAGCGCAAATTAATAGCCAATTAACTGAAAATATTTCATTTATCAGCAGTTATGCTTATACCGATACTGAAGTAAGAAAAACCATTATTGAGGGAACACAAGGAAAAGAGCTTCCTCGCGTTCCTAAGCATATGGCATCACTTTGGGGTCAATATGATGAAACATCTGGGTTATTTAATGGGGCTAAAGCTGGCGTTGGTGTGAGATATGTGGGTGTATCTCAAGGTGATACTAAAAATACAATCAGTGTACCGGCTGTGACTCTTTACGATGCGATGATTGGTTATTCATTAGGTGAGCTATCACCTTCTTTAAAAGGTGCTGAAATTCAACTTAATATGAATAATATTGCAAATAAACACTATGTTGCATCTTGTGCTGGTGATAGTGCATGCTTTTATGGAATTGGCAGAACAATGACAGCAACAATGAATTATCGCTGGTAATACCATATAAATTAACCGTATAGATTATCTGCATAAATTAACTGCGTTAACCATAGCCTGTCTGTTGATCGGCTATGGTTTTTTAATTCTTACAGTGCTAAAAGAAGTTGTCGCTCTATTTGTGGATCTTGTAAGGTGACATGAAATCCAATTAGTCGTACACCTCGACCATTTCTGCGTTCATGCCATGCTTGGTAGGCAATATTTATTAAATCGGCTTTTTCTAAAATAGGATGAGTATGCTCTTGTGTCGTTAATTGAAAATCATCAAATTTTAGTTTAACGCCTTGCCTTGCTATCCTTAAATCGGGCTTCACTTTTGTCAATCGCCTTTCTAATTCGCTATATAACCCATCAAGTAATGACAAGCAATCATCCCAAGAATTAATATCTGAGGCAAAAGTACGTTCAACTCCGACTGATTTTCTAAGTCTGTCAGGGTTAATTTCACGCTCATCAATGCCATGACTGCGTTCCCATAAGTTTTGACCAAATTTCCCAAGCACTTTTACTAAAGAAATAACATCAGTACGGCGAATATCTGCACATGTTTCTAAACCCATTTCTTGTAAACGAGCAAATGTCACCTTGCCTACCCCCGGTATTTTATTAAGCGGTAATTTTAAAATAAAATCATCGACTTGCTCAGGTGTAATAACAAATTGCCCATTTGGTTTGTTGATATCAGAAGCAATTTTTGCAAGAAATTTAATCGGTGCAATCCCTGCGGATGCCGTGAGATTTAATTCATCAAAAATTTGTTGGCGAATTTCTTGAGCGATTAAGGTTGCTGAGCCATGACAATGCTGACTATCAGATACATCAAGATAAGCTTCATCGAGTGAAAGAGGTTCAATAAGGTGAGTATAACGAGAAAAAATTTGGCGGATCTTTGCTGATGTCTCTTTATAGAGGGACATTCTGCCGGGTAAAACTTTTAAGTGAGGGCATAACTTCAACGCCGTTGCCGTTGACATAGCACTACGGACACCAAAACGACGGGCAGGATAATTCGCGGTGCAGATAACACCTCGGCTAGAAGCATTGCCTCCTACCGCAATTGGGATCTCTTTTAGTGCTGGATTATCTCGCATTTCAATCGCAGCATAAAAACAATCCATATCAACATGAATAATTTTACGCATACAATCACCTCACTTTATTTACTGTTTAAATATACAGTAAATAAATATTAACTACAAT
>JAEYFY010000399.1 GCA_023454395.1 Pseudomonadota bacterium | reverse complement strand
CAGTCATTGCTTCCTCCTATTTTACGTTTACTTTCGAATTGGTGTCTTTTATCTTATTTATACTTTTGTATAAGATCAAAAAGTAAGTTAACGAAAGATCAAGAATTGAAAGGGAGATCACAGAATGGTGTCAAATTGTAAGCAATTTGACAGCTAAAATAGGAGTTGGAATATTGTTAAGAATAGATTAACTTTTTATTGTTTTATATATAGTATTGATTTGTATGGATATTGTTTGTTTTGTGATGGCGGTGGCAAAAATATCTAAAAGCCTCTATTTTTAGCTAGAAAGTCGGATAACAGAAAGTGTAAGTATTTTTCTTTCGTTTGTTTTCATTACCCTTTAACTATCCACCAAGATGTGCCATCAAACTCAAAGTTTTTAATGACCTCCATGCCTAATTTTTGATGTGCTTTTAATGATCGAATATTTTTGCAATTAATAAATGCGATAGGGTGTCCACCATGTAAAGAACAGATCTTTTGGTAGAGATCTTTTAATAGTGACTTTCCTCGGTGCGATTTATCAATACAAACAGGACCGTAAAGCCAATTATCTTGTGTTATTTCAGGAAAGCGTTGATGAATAGCTTGAGCAATTGGAGGGATCGAAAAAGAGGTAACAGGAAAGCTAAAAACAACCGCGATAATATTTTCTTGGTAAAGTGCAACAATGGCGTTAGTACTATTTTGATACATCGCCTCAACTTTATTTAGAGGATACTCACCATGTAATCCACCTTGTTGAGATTCAGAATTTGCCTGTAATAATAGTGCTACTGCACTTATATCTTTAGCGGTCATTTTTTGAAATATATAATTCATTTTCTTATTCCTTTTTGCTCTAGTTTATAATCTTAGTATATAAAAAAGAATGTGTTTTACAAAAAATATTAAAAATACTAAAGTTAAATTTATCAATTTTCTTTAGGTCATTTATTTCTATTTATTGCCAATTAAAATTATTTCTTATAAAGAAGCAGTAATATTAATCAAATTATTACTGCTTTAATTATAAAGTTATTTATTAATAATTTGATTCTAGAAAAGAGAATTGTTTACCAACCATAAGCTAATCCACCACCAATAATGATTTCTTTTTCACTATTAATGGATGAATTTAATCGAAATGCAATATCGTTATTGGGTTTATATTGAACACCTCCAGCAAATGCTGTGCCTGTTCGATAATTACTGATGCCAATTCCGCCACTTAAAGTGTGATGAGAAAGGTAAGGAATGCTTGTCATTGCAACTGATGAAGCTATACCAGCAAATACTTTTTTTTCTAACGCGATAATTTCTTTGTCTAAATTTGCAATTGAGTCTGTGATTTCGGACTGTCTTTTTTTATAATAATTATCAAAATCATTCATATTGGTTTTTAGATTATTGATATCTGTACTAAGGCTTCTCTTTAGCTGATTGATGGTATTATTTGTGACTATTTTACTTTTATCAACCAGCTTTTTAGCTTGAGCAAAGTTAACGGCATCAGTATTATTTTTTCCTTCACTAACATTAACTAATCTAGAAGTGTGTTTATTTTCAATATTACCAAATGATACTGTATTTTCTTCCGTTGCTAATGAATTAGTACCAATCGCAACTGAGTGTGTATTTTTAGCTTGGCTATTTGTTCCTATTGCAATTGAACCGTTACCTGATGCATTACTTTGGTCACCTAATGAAATACTAGGAATATTAACGATTATTGGATCTTCTTTATTTTCTTTTATTAAATCTGTATTTGAATAGGAGAAGCTTGGAAATAAGAAAACAATTAAAAATAATTTTTTAAATAACATTTAATTTAATCCCTTAATGATCTTTAGTGGTGTAAATTAATGCTAAATGATTACTTTTTTTATCACAAATAAAATATTCTGTATTTACTCTTAAAAATAGTTTTAAATAAAATACTAAGCTATTTAATATTTTGTCACCGGTTATAAATTATTAAATAGTATCTGAATAATTATTTTATAAAAAACTGCATCTTACTTAAGATGCAGTTTAGGATAAAAAAGTGATTAATGTTTTTTTCTAAAAGCAAAAGCGACTGAGATTGCTTGTAGCAAACACATTGTTGAAGTTTGAGAACGAAAGGTTTTTATTTGAGCTTCTTTAACAGTTAAACAAACATCGCTTAAACTCGCTAATGGGCTAATTGGACTATCAGTAACAATAATCTGTTTTGCTTCTTTGTAAGTTGCCATTTCACACATTTTTTGCATTTCATCTGAATATGGATGGAAATGAATACCAAAAAGCACATCACGATGTGTGATATTTCTTAATTGCTCTTTGTACATTCCTCCTAGGCTGTTGACAAAAACAGTCTCACAAGGGATATGCGAGAGAGCATGAAAAAAGTAACTTGCAGCACTGAATGAGTGATGAAAGCCACAAATATAAATTGTGTCAGCGTGTTCGAGTAATTGTAATGTTTTATTTAACATTTCTCTGTGAGTCTGATTTGCCAATTGTTGCAATGAATGGCTATTTGCTTGTGCAAATTCTTGCAAAATATAGGCCGGCTCATTCAGATTAGGAGGCTCCTCTTTATATTTTTGTTTATAAGTTAAATTTTCATTTTCATTTACCATTTCATTCATCAAGTGATTTTGAAATAATTGTTTCATTTCATTGAAACCATTGAAATGAAATGCGTTGGCAAAACGAATTAATGTCGATGGAGGAACATTTGCTTTATCTGCAAGGATCGCAATTGTATCAAATGCCACACTGTTTTTATTATCAAGTAGATAATGTGCAACCTGCT
>JAEYFY010000348.1 GCA_023454395.1 Pseudomonadota bacterium | reverse complement strand
CACCGGGTTACCTTAAATTATTGAGAAAATAAAACCTGACGACAAAAGTCTGACAGGTTTCTTATAAAGAATTAGGATTAACCTTGAATTTATAACATATTCCGGCTAGAACATGCTACCATCTCGGGCTTATCTTTAAGGTTTTTTCTCTGTTTTTTCATTAAGGTTATTCAAAATGGTGTTATTTTCTTCAATTTCTCAATTAAATGATTTAACTCACGAGCTTTCTTTGTTTGAAGAAAATATGACGTCATTTGCCGATAGTTTGGGCATAGATTTATCCGTCTATCGCACTGATCATGTATCGTTACGTTGTCACGATTTGGCATTGGCAGAGCAGTGGCGAACAGGATTAAGCCAGTGTGGAAAGTGTATTTCTGATAATGTGATTAATGGACGCCCAATATATCTATTTCAATTAGAAACACCGTTAACTATTCTGAATCAATCTGTTTCTATTGTTGAATTACCTTTTCCTACGAATAAAAAATATGAATACCAAGGTTGGGAGCATATTGAGCAAGTGATCTCCGTCGAACCCGCTTTTCTCGTGAATAAAGTGATGTCTTTTTTACCCGAAACGTTACCAGAGAGTGTTAGCTTAAAAATCAGCGAACCTAAAGGTGAGAAAGAGCGTTTACCTAATCCAACGGTGGCTATTTCTAATGGAAAAGTCACTGTGAAGTATCATCCTTATTCGTTACTTGAAATCGTTGAAAGTGAGTGTTGAACGACACTTTCAGAAAATAGTTTGCTTGTGTCAGCACAAAATTCTGATAGCAGAATTGAATGAATTACAAGATTCGACAACTATTGTTAGTAATCGCTGAGAAATGATATTTATTTTCTGATTACTTTCTATATTAAGGATGGAGAGGGATGATATGACTACATTGGAGATTTGTTGTTTTGGCGCTGAATGCGCGTTGGTAGCAGAACGAGCTGGTGCAGACAGAATAGAGCTGTGTACAAGTCCGGCAGAAGGCGGTATTACGCCAAGTTTTGGAATGCTACGACAAGTCAGAGATCTGGTTCGTATTCCCGTTCATCCTATCGTTCGTCCGCGTGGTGGCGATTTTTGTTATACACAAGCTGATTTTTCAGCAATGAAAAATGATATTAGTTTGATCCGTGATATGGGATTTTCAGGGGCCGTTGTTGGTCTTTTAAATGAAGAAGGGCATATTGATTTGCCTAAAATGGAAATTCTAATGGAGCTTGCAGGTCCCTTAGCTATTACTTTTCATCGTGCTTTTGATATGTGCATTAATCCATTATTAGCGCTAGAACAACTGACTCAGCTAGGTGTTTCTCGTATTTTAACCTCAGGGCAGCAGGCGAATGCAGAATTAGGGTTGCCATTATTACGAACGTTAAATGAAAAAACACAAGGCCCTATCATTATGGCTGGCGCAGGTGTCAGGCTGAGTAATATCCAAAAATTCCTAGATGCAGGATTAAAAGAAATACACAGTTCAGCAGGAAAAGTGGCACCTTCAACCATGATTTATCGCAAAGCGGGTGTAACGATGAGCTCTGACAGTGAGATTGATGAATTTACGCATTATTGCGTGGATGAAGATACTGTTGAAGCAATGAAAGATATTATGAGTATTCATGCGCCATTAGCATCTTGATTGAAACAGATTAAATCGTTTAGAACTGCGCCTTTTATGGCGCAGTTTTTTTATATCATTGCGTCTAATAACAGCGTATGTGTAATGCCGCAGCGTTCAACAAAAGCGTCATCATGCGAAACCAGTAACAATGTACCTTGATATTCAACAAGTAGATTTTCCAATAGTTGTTTAGATTCGATATCAAGGTGATTATCTGGCTCATCAAGTAATAATACGGCAGGTGGTTTGGGGCTATGTGTTAAAGCTAATAACGTTGCTTTTAATTGTTCGCCGCCACTGAGTTTTTCAAGTGGTAGTAAAGATTTATCACCTCTAATTCTCAACATTCCAAGACGTGTTCGCCATTGCTCGACAGAAATCGCAGATTGATATTGGTGTAGTGCCTGTGCAACCGGCAATGTTTTATCAAGTAAAGCAAGATGTTGATCGAGATAGCAATAGTCTTTGTTGAGACGAAATTCACCAGAAAGGGGCGCAAATTGTTCAATTAAACATTTTAATAATGTTGATTTTCCACAGCCATTTTTACCTTTAATATGCCAATGTTCATTGCCGTAAGCTGAAAATGAAATAGGGTGTTGATAACCATACGGAAGTTGAAGATTATTAACAAATATATTTAAACGACGACCGTCACTTTGATAATTCAATACCATTTTCTGCTGATGAACCTGTGCTTTTTCTTCATCGACACCTTGTTTTTGAGATTGCATATCATCGATTACACGCTGATGCCGTTTTGCTACGGCAGATTGGCGTTGTTCTGCTCTGTTTTTTTGCATATCCAGTAAAAGTAGGCACTGAGAGCCACTTTGCCTAATTGATTCGCCTTGCCGTTTCCGTTGTGCTGCTTTTTGTAATGTTGCTTGTTGCTGGCGTTTCTCATTTTTAATTTGGCTGTTTAGTCGATCACTTGCGGCTTCCAATGATGTTATTTCCGCACTTTTTTGTGTTTCATATAACGTATAATTTCCGCCATATTCAGATAAGCCTTTTTCACTTAATTCAAGAATAGTATCAGCATACGAGAGCAAGTTTCGATTGTGACTAACAATAAGAGAGCCAGCTTTGTGCTGAGCTAATTGTTTTATTAGCCATTGTTGTCCTTGATAATCAAGATGGTTATCTGGCTCATCTAACAGCAGAAAACTCTCTTCGCATAAAAAAGCGCGACAAAGAGCCAAACGTGTTTGTTCTCCGCCACTTAGATGCGCAATAGGGGTATCTAATGCGACGGGAAGTTGTGCCGAATCTAATAAATTCTGCCACATGACAGGAAGTTGCCATTTGCCATCAAGTAACTCAATATCTTCTAAGGTGGCAATACCGTCATCAACATGTTGGAATGCTTGATACATTTCATGAATATCTAAAGCTTGAGCAAGTGTATCGCCTTGTAATCGCGTTAATTGATCAACGTGAACGAAAGGCATATTCCAGTTAACTTGACCTGAAGTTGGTAATATTTTTTGTGCTAATAATCTTAATAGTACTGATTTCCCTTTACCATTGTGGCCAATTAATGCATTTTGCTGGCAAGCCAGTGAGCGAGTTAATGGCGGAAAAAGAGCTTCTTGATTAAATTCGATATTAAGTTGTGAGAAGTGACAGGCTATTGTCATAGTAAGACCTCCTAAGCGAAATAGGTGGCAGACAGCCGAGATCTTTTTTAGATGCGACGAAATAAATTATTGTCTGCCAGTAACAGAAAATGAATACCGAAAAGGTATTTGAGAAATTTTCTGGCAGAATTTAGTTCATCGTAGGGAAGTGCCTTCTTAGAAAGAGAAATAATTGGAGTGATAACGCGCGTATTTAAACATGAATAAAGATGAACAACAAGTGTTCTATTTTAGAATTATTGTTCTGTATTTATTTTGCTTGTTTTAGTTTTTGTATTACACGCGGATAAATAGAGGAGACGCTATTTATCGTAATAAAAACTAAAGGAATACCATAGAATAATGTGCCGTAAGCCATACCAACATGTGGAACATTAAAATAATCGCTATGCTGTGGAATTAAATAAAGATAGTCAATTTTATTTAAATATTGAGGTGTTAATCCACCATAAGGAACTAAGAACTTAAAAATCATGACAGAAAAAAGGCAGAGCATAAAATTTAAAACTAATAGCGCAGAATAAAATAAATTCTTCCCCATTTCTTCTTTAGTTTTTACTTGGTAACCATTGATAATTCGATTAGCAACAATCACAGCATAGAGCCAAAGGATCAAGTTTTCATCACCCATAATCATACTATTGATAATCAGTGCAAATATTCCATAAAAGGGAATAAGAGCAAAAACAAGTTTAGTACGAGCAAATGCAGCCATAAAAACACCTGAATGCACGAGAATAAACTCAAATAAAAATAAAACGGTGAGATTATAAATTGTTTGAACTGAGAAATGTTCAGGAAACCACCAAACGGTAATAATAAAAGCGATATATAAAAGTTGTGTAGCATAGTCAAATAATGAAAAAAAGAGTTGTACCCCTCGTTGTAATGGCGTTAGTGGGAGGTATTTTGCTGATGTGTTTTCTACAAAGGATGAAAAAATAGGATCATCATATTGCTGACGCTTATTCTTTTTCTTTTGCAAAAGAGCGTGTTGTTTTTTTTGTGTTATTTCTTTTTGAGTAGCAACTTTGCTCTTTGGTGTTTTTGCCATAAATTTCTTTAATTGTTTATCTGCAAATAAGGGGGCATACAGGGTGTCTTTAATAAAAACCAAGATGAATATTATGAAAGAAAGGGATATTAAATAACTTGATATCCCTTTAGATCTCAATAAAAAAATTAAGGCTTGGTTGCAATTAATATCGCACGTTTAGGCGCAGGATAACCTTCAACAGTTTTTGTTTTATCATCAGCATCTAAAAATGCATCTAAAGAATCCGTGACCATCCAATCTGTTTTACGTTGTTCTTCTAAAGAAGTAACGTTTTCATCAACGATACGCACATCTTTAAAACCACATTTTTCTAGCCAAACTTTCAGCATTTTTGCTGATGGAATAAAGTACACGTTACGCATTTGTGCATAACGTTCACCAGGGATCAGGCATTGAAATTCATCACCTTCAACAACCAGGCTTTCTAACACTAATTCGCCACCAGAAACTAATTGGTTTTTTAATTGCCATAAATGATCAAGTGGTGAACGGCGATGGTAAAGTACACCCATTGAGAATACGGTATCGAAGGCATTTAATTCAGGCATTTGCTCAATACCAACAGGAATTAAATGTGCGCGTTGGTCATTACCTAATAATTTTCTGACGGCTTCAAATTGGCATAAGAAAAGTTGAGTAGGGTCGATCCCTACAACAAATTCTGCGCCTTCACCTAACATTCGCCACATGTGATAGCCACTGCCACAACCCACATCTAATACTAAACGACCTTCAAGCGGTGAAAGATGAGGTAAAACACGATCCCATTTCCAATCAGAGCGCCATTCTGTATCGATATTGACGCCATAAAGTGAAAAGGGACCTTTACGCCACGGCATTAAGTTTTTTAAAACGTTGCTTAACCCCAGTTGTTCGCCTGCGCTTAATGCTGGAGTGTGCTGAGCAATCACACCATTTTTCAAATCAATCTCAGTAGGCGTAATTTCGGGCAAACCATCAAGCATTCTTTCCCAAGAAGAAAAGTGACCGTGTAACGCATTTGAACGCCATTCTGACAATTGAGCCGGTAATGTATCTAACCAATGAAATAAGCGCTCATCTTGCGCAATAAGTTGATAAAAAGAGCCAAAATTAATCATTAATTATTGCCTTTAATCGCTAAAAGAGAGCCGAAATTAAAACATTGGAACCAAACTTCCGCATGTGGAAAACCTGCATTATGTAAGCGAGTTTTATGCGTTTCAACAGAATCGGTCAACATAACATTTTCTAACATGCTACGCTTTTGGCTAATTTCTAATTCGCTGTAACCGTTAGCACGTTTGAAATCATGGTGCATATTAAACAGTAATTCGCCAATTTCTTTATCTTCAAAACTGAATTTTTCAGAAAGTACGAGCACGCCACCCGGATTAAGACCTTGGTAAATTCGATTTAATAATGTTTGTCGATCATTAGGTTCTAAAAATTGTAAGGTGAAATTGAGCACAACCATTGAAGCGTTGTTGATTTCAATATCAAGAATATCACCTTCAATAATATCAACAGGTGTATCTGCTTTATAAGCATCAATATGGCGCTGACAGCGTTCTACCATGGCGGGTGAGTTATCAACACCAATAATTTTGCAGCCAGCAGCATCAATATTACGACGCATGGAAAGGGTTGCTGCACCTAAAGAACAGCCTAAATCATAGACTTGGCTATTGGGTGTAACGAAGCGACCTGCAAGCATACCAATCATGGAGATGATATTAGAGTAACCCGGTACTGAGCGTTTTATCATATCAGGAAACACTTCAGCGACTTTTTCATCAAAGCGCCAGTCACCAAGGTTAGCAATAGGTGTCGCAAATAAGCTGTCTTGTTGTGATGATTTTGAATTCGACATAA
>JAEYFY010000329.1 GCA_023454395.1 Pseudomonadota bacterium | reverse complement strand
TCTGCGGAAATCATTTGGGAATGCGTTACCATTATCACGTAAAGCGGATAATTTTTCGCGGCGTGTTTGCAGTTCGTTATTTAAATCAGGTGCCTGCTCCGCACCTTGTTGCTGTTGCGACATGTTTTTCCTCACAGGCCCGCTTTTAAGCTAGCTTCAATAAATTTATCAAGATCACCGTCTAATACTGCTTGTGTATTACGCGTTTCCACACCAGTACGTAAATCTTTAATACGTGAATCATCAAGAACATAAGAACGAATTTGACTACCCCAGCCAATATCGGACTTGTTATCTTCCATTACTTGCTTGTCTGCATTTTTCTTCTGCATTTCCAGCTCGTATAACTTCGCTTTCATCTGCTTCATTGCCTGATCTTTGTTCTTATGCTGAGAGCGATCGTTTTGGCATTGAGTAACAAGACCTGTTGGAACGTGGGTAATACGAACCGCAGATTCTGTTTTGTTAACGTGCTGTCCACCCGCACCCGAAGCACGATAAACGTCAATACGTAAATCAGCAGGGTTGATTTCAATATCAATATTGTCATCAACTTCAGGGTAAATAAAGGCAGAACTAAATGAGGTATGACGACGGCCACCTGAGTCAAAGGGGCTTTTACGAACTAGGCGATGAACACCCGTTTCTGTACGTAACCAACCATAAGCGTACTCACCAATAATTTTGATAGTCGCTGATTTTAATCCTGCAACATCACCGTCAGATTCTTCAATAATTTCTGTTTTAAAGCCTCTTGATTCCGCCCAACGCAAGTACATGCGCATCAGCATACTTGCCCAATCTTGCGCTTCTGTACCACCAGAGCCGGCTTGTAAATCAAGGTAGCAATCCGCACTGTCATATTCACCAGAGAACATACGACGGAATTCTAATTGCTCAAGCTTTTTATTTAAACCATCTAATTCAGCAATAGCTTCGTTAAATGTTTCTTCGTCATCAGCTTCAACTGCTAATTCAAGTAAACCAGAAACGTCTTCTAGTCCTTGCTCTAACTGATCGATTGTTTCTACGATAGCCTCAAGAGATGAACGCTCTTTGCCTAATGCTTGCGCCCTTTCTGGCTCATTCCATACATCAGGTTGTTCTAATTCAGCGTTAACTTCTTCTAAACGCTCTTTCTTGGCATCATAGTCAAAGATACCCCCTGAGAACATTCGTTCTTTCAGAGACTTCTTCAATTTGGTGTTTTACGGGGTTGATTTCAAACATATTTTTTCGTCTTTATGTTATTTTTAAAAACAATTGGAATAAATTTTGAACCGCATATTGTAACGGATATATCAGCGGGTTTATAGCATTTATATACAACTGTCTACCAGATAGTTATTAGCATAACAACGTGACTCTTTATATCACGGTAAATTGTTTAATTATTCGTGTTAACAAGGCCAAATATGCTCAACAAGCAGTTGCGCATTACGTTGCCCTCTAAACTCATTTACATCTAATCGATAAGCTAACTCGACTGTTTTAATACTGTTATCAGGCCATATATTGATATCAACATTAAATGCAATTGCATCAATCATAAGATGACTATTTACTGGCTGAAGCATCATTTTTAAATGCTTACTACCCACAATACGTTGTTGTAACAGCGTAAACTTACCGTCAAATAAAGGCTCAGGAAAAGCCTGTCCCCACGGACCTGCTTCTCTTAGCATTTCTGCGATAGGCAATGAAAGTTGATGTTCAGTTAGTTCACCATCCGATAAAATAACACCTTGCAACTGTTCGTCAGAAACCAGCTCTGCCATTAAAGACGAAAAATGGCGCTGAAATAATGGAAATTTATCCTCTTCAAGTGAAAGCCCCGCCGCCATTGCGTGCCCACCAAATTTCACCATCAACCCCGGATTTAATGTATTTAATCGCTCTAAAGCATCTCGAAGATGAACACCACTAATTGAACGACCAGAGCCTTTTAATAAACCATCACCACTAGGTGCAAACGCAATAACTGGACGATGCAATTTTTCTTTAATGCGAGAAGCTAAAATACCCACAACACCTTGGTGCCATTGAGGATGATAAATCGCTAAACCATTGGGTAAATCGTGTTGCGTTCCCATAAATTGGCGAAAAATGGTTGAAGCTTCTTCTTGCATGCCCGCTTCAATTTCACGCCGAGTTTGATTTAATCCGTCAAGTTCATTCGCAATTTCACGCGCTGAACCAATATTGTCAGTTAAAAGTAACGCGACACCGACAGACATATCATCAAGACGCCCTGCTGCGTTTAAGCGAGGCCCTAAAGAGAAACCTAAGTCACTACTAACCAATTGAGATAGCTCTTTACGAGAAACTTCCGTAAGTGCTTTGATCCCTACACAACAACGACCAGCCCTTATTCGGCGTAATCCTTCGTAAACAAAAATACGGTTATTTTCATCAAGAGGAACAACGTCTGCCACTGTACCTAGTGCAACTAAATCAAGAAAATCCGCCATATTAGGGCGAGCTAAGTTTTGTTGCTCAAACCAACCTTGTTTTTCTAATTCAGCTCTTAATGCCGTCATTAAATAAAAGGTAACGCCAACACCGGCTAATGATTTAGATAAAAAAGAGCAATCTGTCAGATTAGGATTAATAATCGCATCAGCAGCGGGTAAGGTTTGTCCCGGTAAATGGTGATCGGTAACAAGAACACGAATACCATATTCATGAGCCGTATCCACACCTTCAAAAGAGGAAATGCCATTATCAACAGTGATAATGAGATCAACCCCTTTTTTAGCAACATCATGAACAACTTGAGGGCTTAAACCATAACCATCATCAAAGCGATTAGGAATATGATAACTAACTTGCTTAAATCCCATTTGGCGTAATGCTTTAATCGCAAGTGCGGTACTCGTTGCACCATCGGCATCAAAATCACCGACAATAACAATACGAGATTGTTGCTCTAACGCCTCAATCAGTAATGAAATTGCCGTTTCTATTCCGGTTAATGCTTGATAATGAAGTAAGCCTCTTAACGATCGTTCTAGTTGAACTTCAGATGTTATTCCACGATTAGCATAAATTTGTCGTAATAAGGGATCTAAGTTATCTGGTAATTGAGTTACCTGTGCAATTCGACGACGCAGTGTCGGTTCAATAGTGACCATAAAACGTAATTACTTCTCTTTTTTATCTAATAATTCAACAAGGTTTTGCGCAGAAATATATCCACCATAAATACTGGCATTAGGTAACACAATAGCAGGTGTACCCTGAATACCCATCATGGTGCCTAATTTAAAGTGTTCATTGATATTGATTTTTTTGCAGTCATCAATCGCAATAATTTTGTCACCTTTAAATGCGCTGTCTAATGATTTATTAGGGAATCCACTACACCACACAGCATTCATTTCTTTGCTCACAATATTGTTACTAATGCCATTACGAGGAAACGCTAAATAGCGTACTGTGACACCTTGTTTATTCAATTCGGGCACTTCTTGATGAAGTTTTTGGCAATAAGGGCAACTAATATCAGTAAAAATAGTGATCACATGGCGTTCATTTCGCGCTTTATAAACGATCATTTCATTCTTAAGTGAGTCTACTTTTTTCATGATAACTTGATTAGCAATGCTAACTGGTTCCCCACTGCTAATGTTATAAATAGGTCCCGCGGTCAGATATTTACCATCATCTGTAATATAAAAAATGCCTTTATCTGATAACACCGCATTTAATCCAACAATCGGTGTAGGTTGGATACTTTCAGCTTTAATTTGCATTTTAGCCAGTTGCGCTTCAATTGAGGCATTGTCAGCAAGCACGGGCATTGACACCATGCTTAATAATATTGGCAACCAGAGTAATTTCTTTTTCATTTGAATTCCTATTTAACGCCAGCTCTTTAGCGGCTATCCCCTTGGATGATGTTGCTGATGAAGCGCTTTCAAACGTTCTGTTGCAACATGGGTATAAATCTGTGTTGTAGAGAGGTCACTGTGCCCCAATAACATCTGTACAACACGCAAGTCTGCTCCATGATTTAAGAGATGTGTCGCAAATGCATGACGCAACACATGGGGTGATAGTTTTTCAGTATCGATCCCTGCTATCACGGCATAATGTTTTATCCGATGCCAAAATGTTTGGCGTGTCATTTTTTGCCCTCTTAAGCTAGGAAAAACAATATCGTCTGTTTTCCCTTGCATTAAAGTGGGTCTTCCATATTGCAGATATTGCTCCAGCCAGTAAATAGCTTCTTCACCTAAAGGAACTAATCGTTCTTTATCGCCCTTACCAATAACACGTAGCACGCCTTGTCGTAAGCTGATATCAGAGAGGGATAATCCCACTAATTCAGAAACACGAAGCCCACATGCATAAAGGACTTCAAGCATGGCTTTATCGCGCAATTCAAGTGGCTCATCAATACAAGGAGTATTGAGTAAATCATCAACTTGTCGCTCACTTAAATCTTTGGGTAAACGCTTAGGAAGCTTAGGTGTTGACAGTAAGGAGCTTGGGTCGTCTAAACGTAATTTTTCACGATACAGATACTGAAATAATCGGCGCATTGTGCTAAGTAGGCGTGCAGCACTACTGGCTTTATAGCCTTCATCTAAACGCGTCGCGAGAAAGGATTGCAAATCCAAAGTAGTGACCGATAACCAGTCTAATTGGTGATGTGCAAGCCATTGCCCTAATGCTTGTAAGTCTAAGCGATAAGAGCTGAGCGTATTTGCGGATAAGCCTTGCTCCAACCAAATATTGTCGAGAAATTGTTCAATGATAATATCAGTATCTTCATTGATATGAGTTGTCTTTTTTGTCGATAATTTGGTTTGTGACACAGTCTTGCTCTCCCTCTCTTTAGCTTATCGCCTTTACATTATGCCTTATAAAAAAATTTTTCTGGTACAATAGTGACCTTTATTGGCAAAAATATCCTAAAAACCTTTATGAAAATTGGTCTATTTTACGGTTCCAGCACCTGTTACACCGAAATGGCAGCAGAAAAAATTCGTGATATTCTCGGTGAAGAGTTCGTTGATCTTCATAATGTTCAAGAGTGTGACATCACGCTTATGGAACAATATGACATCCTTATTTTAGGTATTCCAACTTGGGATTTTGGTGAGATCCAAGAAGATTGGCTCAATATTTGGGATACATTGCCAACATTAAATTTAAAAAATAAGCTTATTGCAATGTATGGAATGGGTGATCAGGTTGATTACAGCGAATGGTTTCTTGATGCGCTGGGTATGCTCTACCATCATTTATTACCAAGTGGTGTTAAGTTTATTGGTTTTTGGCCTGTTGATGGGTATGAGTTTGTCAGCCCAAAACCTTTATCAGATGATGGTAAACATTTTGTTGGTCTTGCATTAGATGACGTAAACCAATTTGAAGAAACTGATGAACGTTTATCACAATGGTGTATGCAAATTCTACGTGAAGTAGAAGAAAAGTTATAAATTTAATGTCCAGATATTAAATATCTGGATATTGCATTAATAACTGAGAAAAGTTACGCCACTCATTTTCAGCCATACTATCAAAAGCAACCCATAACGTAATTTGCTTTTTATTTAGAATAGAAGTCAACGTTATTCGAGTACCAAAACGACTGATCCAAGGGCGTTTTGTTATTTGCCATTCATGCAGTTTCCATTGAATTCGGTTGCCATTTAGTAAAATAAAATCCCCTTTGATACGACTAATATTCTTTTGTGTAAAATACCAACTAACTATCAAGAAAAGTAACAATGGAACCCAAACATAAATAAAATCAGGAGGCCATGGATACAACAGTAAACCGATCACAAAGACAACATAAGCAACCGTTGAGAAGAGTTGAGTGAACCATGATACTGTGAGGTGCGATTTCAATAAAATCACGAGTTATATTAACTCCTGCTGTAATTCTATACGAATATAAATAAGTTCAAGGTAATAACAACCAACCTATTTATAATGAAACTTCTGCCTTAATATTACAAATAATTAATCTTATATTTTAGAGTGATTATTTATTGTTACTTTTTTGATTTAATATGTGTTAAAAAATATAACTTAATAATAAATACGTAATTCTATTCTTTCTTAATCGCGGTTTTAATAAAATTAGCATAGCTGATTTATTAAGTATAAAACGAAAAATATCGAAAAAAGGCGATTTAAACGATCATTTTTAGAGATAGTGCGCAAATTTAACGCAACTACATTTTTTATTTCAGTAAATTTTAGAGTGTTCTTAATATTATTACATTTTTATATAAAAAATAAAAACACCTTTATTAGATGATAAAATAAAGGTGTCATTTTTAATCAATCTTAATTATTACTTAATCTATCGCCGATTTGATAATCTATTTTATTAATATTTATCAACGATCTCCGCCATTCTAGCTTTATTGCGATCTTGGATTAATTTCACCATATAATAGAGCGCATCATCATCTGGGCGTCCATGATTCATTAACCAGTTAAATAAATCAGGATCTGCACACTCTAGTAAACGAACAAAAAGCGCTTTATCGTTATCAGATAGCGTATCGTACTCATTTTCGAAAAAAGGCATGATAGAAATATCCAGTTCACGCATTCCACGACGACATGCCCAGTTAATTCGTGCTTTATTCTCTATATCGATAGTCATACTCTGCTCTTTACATTGTTCAAATCAAGAAATACCACTATTTCTTCCTAGCACTGATAATAGTCTTATCGCAAAATTTTTAACATCAAAATGATCACAGTTTGCTGGTTTAGTCTCATAGACAACTTATTGAACACGCTTTCATTTGTTATTTATCAAGTTCATTTTCTGTGCGCTAAAAATAATAATGACTTGCATTGTCTTGCCACTCTTTTACCATAACTGATGTATCTGATTAATTTAATAGCTGGTGACATCATGACTCAAAATTCTACTCAGGCTAAACGCCCTCATGCAGCAATCAATTTGCCATTAACACTGGTTTCTTTAGATGAATGGTCACTGATAACAGCAACAGGTGCTGACAGTGAAAAATATCTACAAGGTCAACTAACAACGGATATTGCAGCACTTCCAACAACAACACATACATTGGCTGCGCACTGTGAAGCAAAAGGTAAAATGTGGAGTACACTTCGCTTATTCCACCAGCAAGAAGGTTTTGCTTATATTTTGCGTAAAAATGTCGCACAAAAACAACTTGCTGAATTAAAAAAATATGCTGTATTTTCAAAAGTAACCTTAGCGGAAAATACAGATAGCGTTTTATTAGGATTAGCAGGGCAAGGTGCTGCTCTTGCATTAGCAGATTACTTTCCAAATATTCCTCGTAAAGCAAACGAAGTGGTTAATCACGATAATACTTATATTCTGCAATTGCCTTTACCTACTGAACGCTTTTTAATCGTAACAGACGAAGCAACAGCAAAAAATCTTGCAACAACATTAAAAGCAGAAACCAGTGATAGTGAGCAATGGTTAGCCTTAGATATTGAGGCTGGATATCCTATTATTGATACTCCCAATATTGAGCAATTCTTACCTCAAGCAACAAATCTGCAAGCATTACCTCTGAGCATCTGCTTTAAAAAAGGCTGTTATACCGGGCAAGAAATGGTATCCCGTGCGAAATTCAGAGGTGCAAATAAACGTGCAATGTATCTGTTATCAGGTGGTGGTACTGAATTACCTGAGATCGGTGGTAGCGTTGAATGGCAATTAGGCGAAGATAAATGGCGTAAAACAGGAACAGTATTAAGTGCTGTACGTATGGCTGATAATACTATTTTGGCTGAAGTTGTTATGAATAACGATATGGAACCCGATAGTGTATTTCGCGTTCAAAACGATGACATCAGTCGTTTATCCATTAAACCACTGCCTTATTCTTTAGAAGAAGAGTAATTCTTATTTATCATAACCAATACGGAATTTTATGACACAATTACCTAAAGGGGCATTTGGCCCCTTCTCTGATACTATTAACTTTATTATGGAGTTAGATAAACTAAAGCGTGTTTATCGTAAAAATAATGTATTAGACAATAGTCGTTCCGAAAATACCGCAGAACATAGCTGGCACTTTGCCGTTGCAGCAATGAGTTTTCAGCCTTATGCAGGTGATATTGATATGGGGCGTGCTATTCAATTAGCCCTTGTTCACGATATTGTTGAAATAGATGCTGGCGATGTAATGGTTTATGACGTTGCCGCTCGTGAAGCGATTAAAGAGCATGAGCAAAAAGCCGCAAAACGTATTTTCTCTTTATTACCTTCCCCACAAAATGAATATTTCCTCAATTTATGGCTGGAATATGATGCAGCGGAAACACCAGAATCTCAGTTTGCCAATATTCTTGATCGCACTATGCCGATGCTGATGAACTTGCATAATGAAGGTCAAAGCTGGGTTGAAAATAATATTCGCCTTGAGCAAGTCTTGGCTAGAAATTTGTTTATTGAAAAACAGTGGCCTGAATTTTGGCAGTATCTCTATCCTCAATTATTAGAGGCACAGAAAAAAGGCTGGCTGAAGTAATCTATTCAATGCTGAATTTGTGAAATAAAAAATACCGATGGCTAACTTCTTAACCATCGGTATTTTAATTTAAGAATATGGCTAGATTAAAGCTTATTCATAGTCACTAATTGGCGCACATGAACAATGTAAATGACGGTCGCCATACACATCATCCAGACGTTTAACCGCTGGCCAGTATTTGCTTTGTTTTGTTGCTTCACTTGGGAATACTGCACATTCACGACTATAACTATGTGACCACTCTTGCACTAATTCATATTGTGTATGAGGTGCATTAACTAGTGGATTGTCATCAATTGGCCATACGCCTTTATCTACCTGTGCAATTTCAGCACGGATAGAAAGCAGTGCTTCAATAAAGCGATCAATTTCAACTTTACTTTCAGATTCTGTTGGCTCAATCATTAAGGTGCCCGCAACAGGGAATGACATGGTTGGAGCGTGAAATCCATAGTCAATTAAACGCTTAGCCACATCCATTTCACTAATACCGTAATTCGCTTTTAATGGACGAATATCGATAATACATTCATGTGCGACATAGCCATCAGCACCAGCATAAAGAATGTCATAGTCATCTTTCAGACGTTGTGCGATATAGTTCGCATTTAAGATTGCCACTTGGCTTGCTTTTTTAAGCCCTTGAGCGCCCATCATACGAATATACATCCAACTAATCGGTAGTATTGAAGCACTACCAAATGGAGCCGCAGAAACCGCGCCTTGTGTTGTGACATTTTCCATTTCAACAACCGAATGCCCCGGTACAAATGGTGCTAAGTGTGATTTCACACCAATAGGTCCCATTCCTGGACCACCGCCGCCATGAGGAATACAGAAGGTTTTATGTAAGTTTAAGTGAGAAACATCAGAACCAATAAAGCCCGGTGTTGTGATCCCCACTTGCGCATTCATATTGGCACCATCAAGATAAACTTGTCCGCCATATTGATGAATGATTTCACAAACTTCACGAATACCTTCTTCATAAACACCATGCGTTGATGGGTATGTCACCATCACACAAGAGAGTTCCGCTTGATGTTTTTCTGCTTTGGCTTTTAAGTCTGCAATGTCAATATTACCATTATCATCACAACCGACAACCACTACTGTCATGCCTGCCATATGAGCAGAAGCGGGGTTAGTACCGTGTGCGGAGCTTGGGATCAAGCAGATATGTCGCGCACCTTCGCCACGGCTTTGATGATAACGACGAATCGCTAATAAACCGGCATATTCACCTTGAGCGCCTGAGTTTGGTTGCATACACATCGCATCATAACCCGTAAGTGCCGCAAGCCAATTAGAGAGTTGTCCAATCATCACTTGATAGCCTTTCGCTTGATAGGCTGGGCAGAATGGATGTAGCTCTGTAAATTCAGGCCATGTAATCGGGATCATTTCAGCGGCAGCATTAAGTTTCATCGTACATGATCCTAATGGGATCATCGCTTGATTCAATGCTAAGTCTTTATTTTCTAATCGATGCATATAACGCATCATTTCCGTTTCACTGTGATACTGATGGAAATTTTCATGTGTCAGCACAGTGTCTTTACGTTGCATAGAAGCAGGAATTGATACTGATGAGGAAGCAACTTGTTTATCAAGTGCATCAATATCACCCACTAATGCTTTACCACTGATAATTTCAACAAGCTTTAATACATCTTCACGCGTTGTAATTTCGCTTAGTGTGACACCCACAGCACCCACGATATCGGTACGTAAATTAATTTCGGCATCTTTAGCGCGTTGTAATACAGCAGCTTTATCTGCGGTATCAATCGTTAATGTGTCAAACCAAGTTTTATGGCGTAATACCATGCCGTTTTGTTGTAAACCCGCGGCTAAAATATCCGTTAAACGATGAATACGTTGAGCGATGGTTTTTAACCCTTCTGGCCCATGATAAACCGCATACATAGCCGCGATATTGGCAAGTAATACTTGGGATGTACAAATATTCGAGTTCGCTTTTTCACGACGAATATGTTGTTCACGCGTTTGCATCGCCATACGTAATGCGCGGTTACCCGCAGCATCGCGAGAAACACCAATAATACGTCCCGGCATTGCACGTTTATATTCATCACGACAAGCAAAGAATGCCGCATGTGGGCCGCCGTAACCCATAGGAACACCAAAACGTTGTGCTGAGCCTAATACGATATCAGCACCTTGATGGCCCGGTGCAGTGAGTACCACCAGCGCCATTAAATCAGCGGCAACACTGGTAATAATTTTGCGCTCTTTTAGTACTGCTAATAACTTACTGTGATCATGAACTTCGCCTGTTGTGCCAACTTGTTGTAATAGCACACCAAACACACCTTCAAGCTCTAATACTTTTTCCGCTTTATCAACAACAACTTCAAAACCAAAGGTATCTGCACGCGTTCTGACAACATCTAAGGTTTGAGGGTGAATATCATCAGCGACAAAAAAACGATCAGCATTTTTCAATTTGCTTACACGTTTTGCCATTGCCATTGCTTCGGCTGCGGCCGTTGCCTCATCTAGCAACGATGCAGAAGCAAGATCCATTCCTGTGTAATCAATTGTAACCTGTTGGAAATTCAATAGTGATTCTAGACGACCTTGAGAAACTTCTGGCTGATAAGGTGTATAAGCAGTATACCAACCCGGATTTTCTAATAAATTACGTAAAATTACAGGAGGTAATACAGAAGGTGCATAACCCATTCCAATATAAGAAGTAAAACGTTTATTTTGTCTGGCGATCGCTTTTAATTCAGCCAAGGCTTCTTGCTCTGTTGCCCCTGCTCCCACATTTGGTGGTGTTTCTAATTGAATATTATTTGGAACAATTTTTTGAGTTAATTCATTTAATGAGGAGACGCCAACAGCACTGAGCATCTCTTTAATCTGTTCTGGTGATGAACCAATATGGCGACGAATAAATTCATCGCGATACTCTAACTGATTTAAAGTCTGTGTCATTGCAAGTAATTTCCTGAATTCACTATGAATGGATAGGTAAATAGCACACGGCTTAAAGCGTGTTGAGATAGCATTACGATAACAAGCTAACAAATAAAAACGCCCCGACATTAATCTGACGGGGCGCTGCTTTTTACTCTTCGCTATCTACCAGTTCTTGATAACCAGCGGCATCAAGTAAGTCATCTAATTCGCTTTCATTATTTGCTTTAATGCGAAATAGCCAACCTTCTCCATAAGGTGCGCTGTTCACAAGTTCTGGAGAACCGTCTAACTCTTCATTTACTGCGATAATTTCACCCGATAATGGTGCGTAAATATCTGATGCAGCTTTTACTGATTCCGCTACCGCACAATCATCACCGATTGCAACTTCTCTACCCACTTCTGGTAGATCAACAAACACCATGTCACCTAATAATTCCTGTGCATGTTCAGTAATACCGATAGTGTATTCACCATTGCCTTCTGAACGGATCCACTCATGAGATTGTGCGTATTTTAATTCACTAGGTATTTGACTCATCGACCTTACTCTCCATTTAAAATAATTGTACCGTGTTATACCAATGCTTTACCTGAACGAACAAAACCAGGTTTTACCACTTCTACTGGCATCTCACGATTACGCATTAATACAATTGCGCTATCTTTTATACCTGCTGGAACTCTTGCTAATGCAATACTAAAGCCTAATGTAGGCGAAAAAGTACCACTTGTAATAATACCTTCTCTTAATTCACCTAAATCATCAGTAAAGTGTACGGCAGTACCTGCACGCAACACACCTTTCTCTCGCATTACAAGACCAACAAGTTTATCTGTGCCTGTTGCGCGTAATTTTTCTAATGCTTCTCGACCAATAAATTGACGATCTTCTGGCGCCCATGCAATCGTCCATCCCATATTGGCTTCAAGTGGATTAATAGTTTCATCCATCTCTTGGCTATAGAGGTTCATTCCAGCTTCTAGGCGTAATGTGTCTCTTGCACCTAATCCTGCGGGTTTAACTCCCACAGCTAATAATTTTTTCCAAAAATCGACGGCTTGCTCTTTTGGCATGGCGATTTCATAGCCAGCTTCACCGGTATAGCCGGTTGTGGCAATAAATAAGTCTCCAAGCTCTACACCATAGAAAGGCTTCATGGCAGAAACGACTTGGCGTTGCGCTTCGCTTAATAAGCTTTGTACTTTTTCTTGTGCATGAGGACCTTGAACAGCAATTAAAGCCAGATCGTCACGAACAGTGATATCAACGACATAATCTGAAGCATGTTGTTCAATCCATGCCAAATCTTTCTCACGAGTAGCGGAGTTCACAACGAGGCGATAGAAAGAGTCATCAAAATAGTAGACGATAAGATCATCAATTACACCGCCTGATGCATTGAGCATACCAGTATAAAGCGCCTTACCTTTTTCGGTGAGTTTAGCGACATCATTCGCTAATAAATAACGTAGAAAATCTTTAACTTGTGAGCCATGTAAGTCAACAATGGTCATATGAGAAACATCAAACATACCTGCATCGCGACGCACAATATGATGTTCATCTATTTGAGAGCCATAATGCAAAGGCATCATCCAACCATGAAAATCAACCATACGAGCACCGCAGGCTACGTGCTCATCATACAACGGAGTCTGTTTTGCCATTTTTCCCTCTTTCTACTTTTACTTTAGATTATTCAGAGAACGCAATTTGTTAAATATAAAATTAAACTTGA
>JAEYFY010000205.1 GCA_023454395.1 Pseudomonadota bacterium | reverse complement strand
AGTAAAGCAATTGTAAAAACAACTAAAGAAGTTTCAAGCATAATAGCGCCTTGTATATAACAATATTATAATGATTGAATCTTATATGATTAAGTTAACACTTCGAGTATAAAGCAATTATTTATTATCAAGGAAGCATAATTTGTATCGACTCAGGTTTTAGCTTTACGTATAGTGTGAACAGTTTTTTTCCCATCTTTACCCGTAGGTGTGTAAATGAATATTAGTTTAATCGCAGCATTAGCGATGGATCGCATTATTGGTATGGAAAAGGCAATGCCTTGGACATTACCCGGTGACCTCGCATGGTTTAAAAAGAATACGTTAAATAAACCCGTTATTATGGGCCGGGTGACTTATGAGTCTATTGGACGTCCTTTACCGAACCGTCTTAATATTGTTTTAAGTAGCCAGCCAGGAACAGATAGCGATGTTGTTTGGGTTAAATCTGTAGAAGAAGCTTTACAAGCTGCTGAAAATCATGAAGAAATTATGGTTATCGGTGGTGGTAAAGTGTATGAGCAATTTCTGCCTATGGCAAATACACTCTATCTAACTCATATTGATGCTGAAGTTATTGGTGATACAACATTCCCAGATTATGAGCCTGATGAGTGGGATTCTACCTTTATGGAATACCATGAAGCAGATGAAAATAACTCACATAACTACTGCTTCGAAATATTAAAAAGAAGAAAATAACAAGAATTAAATAAAAAGGGAGATTAAATATCTCCCTTTTTATTATTCCTATTTTATTTATATAAAAACAATAAGAAATAAGATTTATTATTCTATTTAAATATTCCCTTTTATAAAAAGAGTGGGATTTTAAAATAAACATTATTTATATTTTAATAAACTCATTTTATAAGAATAATATATGAGATATTAATCAATATAGAGATTTTTAATTCTCAATATTGTGTTTTTTTACACTTATTTTTCTATGAAAAAAAATAACATATTGATTATTAATGATTAAATTTAGGGATATTTTAAAGTGTTCGTTTTTGTATATAAAACGTTCTCTTTAGAATAAAAAAGAGTAATTTAGGTAATCTGTGATGATAAAGCCCACATAGCGCAAAAGGCAATGTAGCCATTTTTGCGCTTCAAGAAAGAAGGGATATAAGTGATTTATTTGGGAGCAGATAGGCTAGATTGAGTGAAATACTGTTTGTCTTCCCAACGTAAACAAGTGAGATTTCCACCCCAGCAACATCCCGTGTCTAACGCATAAACATTATCAGGAGTGCCTTTTCCTTCAAGAGAGGCCCAATGCCCAAATATAATGCTATAACCTTCAGGTAACTGGCTTGGCAAATCGAACCAAGGCTTTAATGGTGCAGGCGCGTCTTGTGGTTTATCTTTGCAAATCATATCAAGCTGACCATTAGGAAAGCAGTAGCGCATACGAGTGAATGCATTAGTGCTAAAGCGTAATCGTGCTAGACCCGAAAGTTCTGGTGACCAGTTGTTTGGTAAATCACCATACATTGAGTTAATAAATAAAGGGTAGCTATCACTACTTAAAATAGCTTCGACTTCACGAGCGCACATTTTGGCTGTTTCTAAATCCCATTGTGGCGTGATCCCTGCGTGAGCCATGATGATTTTTTTGTCTTCATCAACTTGCAACACAGGTTGGCGTCTTAACCAATTAATTAATTCATCTGCATCTGGCGCATTAAGTAAATCATTCAGCTTATCTCTTGGTTTGTTGCGGCTAATTTTTGCAAATACACCTAAAAGATGAAGATCATGATTGCCCAAGACGAGTTTAAGTGAAGTACCTAAGCTTTTTACAAAGCGGAGTACTTCAAGCGAGTCAGGGCCTCGTGCAACAAGATCACCCGTTAGCCACAATGTGTCTTGAGCAGGATCGAAACTGACTTTATCAAGAAGGTGGCGCAGTTCATGGTAACAGCCATGAACATCACCAATTAAATAAGTTGCCATAGTTAGTTTATCAATGTTGGAAGTGCAAGGCGGAAAACAGGGATCTCTATTTGAAATAATCGACCATCAGTGTCAATCATTTCATAATGACCTTCCATTGTTCCCATTGGTGTTTCAAGAACGGCACCACTGGTATAACGATATTGTGTGCCAGGCTCAATAAGCGGCTGTTCGCCAACAACACCTTCACCCCGAACTTCAGTGGTATTACCTTGTGCATTGGTGATTAACCAATAGCGGCGCAGGAGGCGAATTGCACATTTATTCAAATTATGAATTGATATGGTATAAGCAAAAACATATCGTTCATCTTCAGGGGAAGATTGGCTTTCAATGTAAACGCTTTGTACCTGTATCGCCACTTTTGATGAGGTGAACATAGTGCCTCCTGTCTCTGGCTTTATCTTATGCTTGTGAGTCTTGCTTTTGCGATAACCAGTTTGCCACTTTGCAGTATTGCTCAACAGAAATATTTTCTGCTCTTGCAGTTGGATCGATATCAAGTGCTATCATATCTTCTGCTGTGAGTAATCCACCTAAGCTATTACGTAGTGTTTTACGGCGTTGATTGAATGCTTGAGCAGTAATACGGCTAAGCATTGCAATATCCGTTACTGGATATGGCTTTTCTTTGTATGGGATCAAGCGAACAACTGCTGAATCAACTTTAGGTGCTGGTTTAAATGAAGTAGGTGGAACTTCAAGTACAGGGATGATTTGGCAATAATATTGCGCCATCACACTTAAGCGACCATAAGTTTTGCTGCCGTGACCAGCAACAAGGCGATTGACCACTTCTTTTTGCAACATAAATGTCATATCAGAAATTGCGTCAGCAAAACTGAATAAGTGGAACATAAGTGGTGTAGAAATGTTATAAGGCAAGTTACCAAAAACACGCAGGGGCTGCTGACGCTCTTTTGCTAATTGCGCAAAATCAATCGTCATAGCATCTTGCTGAATAATGGTCAGCTTGTCTTTTAATGTAGGATGAACTTCTAAACGAGCGGCTAAATCACGGTCGATTTCGACAACCGTCATTTTATCCATTCTTGCACCTACTGGCTCTGTAATTGCGCCTAAACCAGGGCCAATCTCAACAATGGCTTCACCAGGTTGAGGATAAATGGATTCAACAATACTTTCAATAATATAGCTGTCTGTTAAAAAGTTCTGCCCGAAGCGTTTGCGGGCAAAGTGCCCCTGATGGACTCTATTATTCATTACAATTTTGTATCATATTAATGGCTAAATTTAATGCGGTGCAAAAACTGCCAGCATCTGCGCTTTTCGTACCTGCAAGCTCAAGGGCGGTGCCATGATCAACAGAAGTACGGATAAAAGGAAGACCGAGAGTTATATTCACGGCGCGACCGAAACCCTCATATTTTAGCACAGGTAATCCTTGATCGTGATACATCGCAAGTACCGCATCAGCATGTGTTAAATATTTAGGTTGGAATAAGGTATCAGCAGGGTAAGGTCCATGAAGATGAATGCCTTGCTGACGTAATTGTGTTAATGCAGGCTCTATAATATCAATTTCTTCACGTCCCATATGACCACTTTCCCCTGCATGAGGATTAAGGCCGCAAACGTAAATTTGAGGTTCTGCTATACCGAATTTAGTTTTTAAATCGTGGTTTAAAATGGTGATAATTTCATGCAGAAGCTCGCCTGTAATTGCATCGGCCACATCTCGTAAGGGTAAGTGTGTGGTTGCTAATGCGACTCTTAATGTATCTGTCGCCAGCATCATAACAACACGCTCACAGTGGCTACGATCAGCAAAAAATTCGGTGTGTCCTGTAAAATGCACACCGGCATCATTGATAATACCTTTATGAACAGGTCCCGTCACGAGTGCTGAAAATTCACCATTTAGGCAACCATCACAAGCACGAGCTAATGTTTCTACAACGTATAATCCGTTGCGCGCATCTAATGTACTTGGAATGACATTAGTGTGAAGTGCGATTGGGAGTACACAAATTTGGCTTGGTATGTGTGTTTTAGGTGGCGAAGCAGGATCGTATTCAACTAATGAAAGAGGCAGGTTTAACAATTCTGCCCTTGTTTTAAGTAATTGAGGATCAGCACAAACAACCCAAGGTAAATCCCAACTCATTTGTGCTAATGAGATAATAAGGTCAGGACCAACCCCGGCTGGTTCGCCGGGGGTGATAACAAGTGGTTTTATTTGCTTAGTTTGCATTATTCTCGTTCATTATTTTCACATAAGCCCCAACTCGTAGCTCTTGCATCCAGTTTTGTACTTCTTCATTAAATTTACGGTTGAAGAGTAAACGGTATGCTTGTTCTTTATTTGCGGCATCTGTTTTATCAACACTACGTGTGTCTTCTAATTCAATTAAATGCCAGCCAAAGTTTGAGCGAACAGGTTGGCTTAATTCGTTTTTATTTAAGCGCATTAACGCATCACGGAATGCCGGATCGTAAACATCAGGCATTGACCATCCTAACTCACCGCCGCGTAATGCTGAACCTGGATCTTCAGAATACTCTTTTGCTGCATCAGCAAAGGTCATTTTACCACTGCGAATATCGGCAGAGATCTGCTGTAACTTGGCATAAGCTTGCTCATCATTCATGATTGGCGAGCTTTTTAGCAGAATATGACGGCTTTTAACTTCCGTAACAGAAAGGGTATTTGAACCACCACGAATATCGTTTACTTTGATAATGTGTAAGCCAACACCAGAATGAAGAGGCCCTACGATTTGACCTTTTTGTGCATTTGCTAACTCTTTTGCAAATAGCGTTGGTAATTCATCAATAGATGCCCAACCCATATTACCGCCATTTAAAGCTTGTGGATCAGCAGAATAAGTTGCAGCTAATTTACCGAAATCTGCACCATTTTTAAGCTGATTCATAATGCGAGTAATAACTTGCTTTGCTTTTTCTATTTCTGCTGGCGCAGGATTTTCTGATAATGGAATTAAGATATGGCTTAGGTTTAGATCAACACTTTGGCTTGCTTGGCTTTCAATTTGCTTAGCAAGAGAATCAACTTCTTGAGGCAAAATAGTAATACGGCGGCGTACTTCGTTGTTACGAACTTCGGCTAACATCATCTCTTTACGGATATCTTGTCGATATTCGTTATAAGAAATACCATCGGCAGCAAGACGCTTTTTCAGTTGCTCAAGAGAGAGTTTATTTTCAGCAGCAATACCCTGAATGGTAGATTCTACTGCGGCATCAGGAATATCAATTTGCATTTGCTGTGCCATTTGCAAAATGATGTTATCCATCACCAAACGCTCTAGAATTTGCTGGCGAAGAACTTGCTCATCAGGCATTTCTTGACCTGCATTTTTTGCGTTCATTTTGACCGTTTGTAACATTCTATTGACGTCACTTTCTAGAACGACACCGTTATTGACGATAGCCGATACACGGTTTAATTCTTGAGCAGCAAATGTTGTTGAGCTGGTGGCTGCACCGACCGTGATCATTAAGCCGATAAACAGCGTTTTCCAATTTTTCATAAGTTTCCCATTATGTATTTTCCGCATCTTATTGCGGGGTGACATATTTATTCAGCCAATTCCGTAGTTCGATTAAATCAGAATGCTCTTTGATAAGGTAAGATACCGCGTTCAAGCATTTTCTGACTACCCAAACTATGATTGTTACTTAGGCCTCTGAGTTCCACATTGACAGACCATTTATTATCAATATCGCTGTGGTCAACTTTCCAGCCAACAATTTTCCGTTCATAACCCACATTCACAGCCCAGCAACAGGTGTTGTATTGTAGACCAACCATTTGGCTAACAGGCTCTGATTCTTTGGTATCAAAGTAATAAGCACCCACAAGTCCCCAACGTTCTGCTAATGGCCAACTTCCTACGACACCGACTTGTGAAATACCTTTTTGGTATTCAGGAAGTTTATTAATACCACCATCATAAGGGCGAACACGCGTTGCTTGGATATAGTCACGATCCACATAACGATAGCTCAACTGTAGAAGATGATCGCTATCTGCGCGATATTCCATAATCGCATCGCCCATTGAGACGCTACCTAAGCGACGGTCATATTGTAAACCACCACGCATACCTACGGTATCAGTGATCCGCCAGTAGGCATCACCTGCCCATACCATTGAACCTGTTTCATCTTTGCTATTAATAATCTCATTACCAATAGAAGAAGGACCTGTTCTTGGACGCTCAAAGAAGTAGATTTGACCTACAGAAACGTTAAAACGTTCAACTAATTCGCTATCATAAAAACGCGAAGTTACACCGGTGGTTAATTGGTTTGCAGAAGCAATGCGGTCTAAACCACCATACATTCTATCGCGGAAAAGCCCGCTATAGTTTGATTGTAATAATGCGGAGTCAAAGTTATTGATATTAGACTGGTTTTTATAAGGAACATAAAGATATTGCACGCGCGGCTCAAGGGTTTGTGTAATATCGTTTGTTTGGTATTGACGCTCAAAAACCACTTTCATATCAGATTTAAACTGCGGTAATACACGATTAACGCTGTCATCTAATTGGTTAGGGTATTTTTTCTTATAAGCCTCAGGAATATCTTGATCGTAGTGGGTTGCCATAACTTTCAATTCATTATTAAAGCTTGCCCAACCCGTTGATGCAGGGAGTGAAATCGTTGGCTCTATATGGAAACGATTTGCTTCAGGGGTGTTATCTCCCACACTAGTAAAGCGAACAAATTGCGCGTAAGTACGGAAATCAAACGGCCCGATATCATTCTTATAATAATTGAGATCAAGCTGTGGCTCTGCACGATAAGCTCTTGCATCTTTATTATCTGAGAAAATTTGGAACTGCTTGGTTGTTAATGTGGCATTCCAGTTCTGTTGCGCATAACCCGTACTGAATTTCTGAGTTGCATAACCATCAGTGGTGTTACCATATTGAGAGGTGAAATCAGTAAAGTACTTGTTATCACTGACTTTTGTGTAATCGATATTGAATCGCCACACATTGTTCATGACACCGCTATGTCCCCAGTAGAATAACCAACGGGTTGCTGTATCACGAGGAAGATAGCCCGCTTTATTTTCTGCTTTATCTTTATTGTATTGGCTATCGTGATTAATCCAATCAACGGCAATCGTACCGCTACCTGGAGTGGTTAAATAACGGAATTCATTATCTAATTTTAAACCACGACGACTGATATAGTTGGTACTGATGGTTGCATCATAATTAGGCGCGATATTCCAGTAATAAGGCAGTAAGAAATCAAAACCTGAGCTACGGGAATAGCTTCCGTTAGGAATTAAGAAACCAGAACGGCGTTTATCACCAATGGGTAATTGAAGGTAAGGGCTGTAAAAGATAGGTACATTGGCGACACGAAAACGGGCATTCCAGATTTCAGCGACTTGCTCTTCACGGTCTAAAATAACCTCGGAGCCGACAACGCTCCAGCTATCATCTCCCGGTAAACAAGAGGTGAACATGCCTTTATCCATAATGGTATAACGGTTTTCGCCACGCATTTGCATTTTATTTGCGTAACCACGGCCTTGGCGGCCAACCATTTGGTAATCACCTTGCTCAATATCCGTATCTTTATTATTAAGATTAGACCAAGCACGAGGGCCTTTTAAGATGATTTGAGGATCATCATAAGACACATTTCCCGTTGCTGTGACCATTCTTAATGGAGTTTCTCCCTCAGTTTGTGTCAGTTCAACACTGTCGGCACTTAAGGTTTGGTTCCCCTGTTTAATATCAACATCACCTTTATATTTGACCATGCGAGGATATTCACCTTGCATATCATTTGCAGTGATGGTGACGGGCAAGCTGTTAGGATCGCCTTGTACTAATGGTTTGTTATAAACAGGAACTCCCAGTAAACATTGGGAGGCAAGATCAGCATAAGCAGGCTGACCGTATATTGTGGCCCA
>JAEYFY010000193.1 GCA_023454395.1 Pseudomonadota bacterium | reverse complement strand
CTAGGATCAGGCATTGGTGCGATACCACATTCAGTACCATGTTTTGCTCTGATCACTTCAATATCATCAAAATCAAGCGCACGTTGAGGACAAGACTCAACACAAACCGGTTTCATGCCTTGTGCTACACGTTCGTAGCAACCATCACACTTAGACATGAGCTTTTTCTTCTCATCGAATTGTGGTGCGCCATAAGGACAACGCAATTCGCAATAACGGCAACCAACACAAATATCTTGGTTAACAACCACTAAACCATCTTCTTCACGTTTATGCATAGCGCCAGTTGGGCAACCAGCAACGCAAGTAGGGTTTGAACAATGGTTACAAGAAATGGATAAATAATAACTATAGATATTTTGTGTCCAGATCCCGTCTTGTTTTGCCCAGCTACCACCACCGTATTCATAAACACGGCGGAATTTAGGGCCTAAATCTAAATCTTTTTCATCCTTGCAACTGACTTGACAGGTTTTACAGCCAGTGCATTTAGTGGAGTCAAAATAAAAACCATATTGCTTCATGAGTTAACTCCTTATGCACGTTTCACTTCAACAAGGTTTGTATGTTGTGGATTTCCTTTAGCAAACGGCGATGGGTGCCAGCTTGTTAATGTATTAATGCATCCACCTGTATCTACACCTGTTGTATCAAGTGAACGCCATGCACCTTGCGGTACTGCAATCACACCAGGTAATACACGATCGGTTACTTTGACGAGAATATTTAAACGACCACGAGCATTATAAATCTCAGCAATATCGCCAGATTTTAATCCACGTTCAGCCGCATCAATTGGGTTTAACCAGAATTGATGCGGAATAGCTTCACGTAACATAGCAACGTTATAGTAACTTGAGTGAACGTGACCTTTATCGTGGAAACCCGTCATTTGCAGAGGGAATTTCTCTTTAAGCTTAACGTTTTCAACACCTTCTTCATTTTTACAATATTCTGGAATTGCAGGAATACGATCGCCTTCGGGTAGAACCCAGCCATCGGTGTCTTGCATCAGTTTTTCAGAATAAATTTCAATCTTACCTGACGCTGTTTTTAATGGATTAGCGATAGGATCTTGACGGAATGCTTCAAGTGCAACGTATTGATTACGGTTAGGTAATTTACGATCGATAATGCCTACATCATTAGTTTCTGCAAATGTAGGTAGTGCTGGGTTTTTCTCACGCATTTGGTTATAGCAATATTCAATCCACTCTTCGTAAGTACGTCCTTCAGTGAATTGCTCTTTGGTACCCATTTTTTCTGCAATATCGGTTAAGACATCATAGCAAGGGCGGTTTTCCCAAAGTGGTTTAATCGCATTTTGTAAACGTACGACATAATGGTAAGCACCACTTGCGTAAGAGTTATTGATAAGATCGTTTGTCTCAACGGTGGTCACATCTGGCAGTAAGATATCAGCGTATTTTGCAGATGGTGTCATGTGGTTATCCCACACTAAAATAAACTCACATTTTGATTCATCTTGCAGTAAATCATGTGTTTTATTCAAGTCAGCGTGTTGGTTACCAATCACGTTACTGGAATAACACCACATAAATTTAATGCCCGTATCGAGTTTATCTTTATTTCTGACACCCGCATTTTTGCTGGTAAGTTGATCACCGCGAGCAATTGCCTCAGACCACATAAATGTTGGGATCAAGGTTTTAACTGGGTTAGGCAGAGCAAAACTTGCAACGGGATAAGCAACGTTACCACCCCAACAACCTGTATTTGTACCAGGGCGGCCAATATGACCTGACATTAATGGTAGCATCATAATTGCACGACAGGCTTGCTCACCATTTGAAGTACGCTGAATACCCCAACCTTGAGAGATCCATGCAGCTCTTGCACCACCAATTTCACGCGCTAATTGGATAATACGTGCAACAGAAATACCGGTTAATTTGCTTGCCCACTCAGGTGTTTTTGCAATGCCATCAGGGCCATTACCTAAAATGTAATCTTTATAAGAGCCATTTTCAGGCGCTGATGCAGGTAATGTTTGTTTATCCCAACCGACGCAATATTCACGTAAGAAATCTTCATCGGTGATGCCTTCTTGGATCATCACATAGCCTAATGCAGCGACTAACGCAGCATCAGTACCCGGATAAATAGGGATCCATTCAGCACCTAATGTTGTCACACTGTCGGTACGGCGAGGGTCAATAATGATAACTTTACTTTTGCTCTTATCTAACGCATTTAACGTTTCATAGAACTGACCACCACCAGACATACGTGTTTCAGCAAGGTTATGACCAAACATCACAACTAAATCTGAATTCTCAATTTCTGTTAACAGTGATTCCAGCATATCGCCATAAACATAAGGCACAATACCGGTTAATTGAGAGTATGAATAAGTACCATAGTCACTTAAAAAACCACCAACAGTACTTAATAAGCGTTTACATGCTGTTCTACCGTGTAAGTTTGCACCTGTAGAACCTGTACCATATTGGTAATAAATAGACTCATTACCGTATTTTTCGATGGTATATTTTAATTTTTCCGCGATGATTGAAGTAGCTTCATCCCAAGAAATACGCTCAAATTTACCTTCACCACGCTTACCAACACGCTTCATTGGGTATTTTAAACGATCAGGGTTATACGTTTTCCAACGTACAGAACGACCACGCAGACATGGACGAATCTGGTGAAGACCAAATGTTGAATCGTCATACATAGTTTCATTCGAAATACGGCGAATCACACCATCTTTCACATGAACTTTTAATGGACAACGGCTACCACAGTTCACTAAACATGCACTGTATTTGATAGTTTCAGAAGTCTCATCAGGACGAATACCCTGGGGAGTTTGAGCATTAGCAGCGAATGGTAATGAAACCGTTCCTGCAATAGCGGCAGCACCAGAAATAACTGCTGCAGACTGAATGAATCCACGCCGACTCATTTCAGTAATAGAAGTATTATTTTTAATTTTTGACATTGACATTACCCTAACATTTTTCACAACAAGTAAAGTTGTATATATATGTTAAGTTATAACCCTTCTACCTATAATGATTTATATCAATATAAAAAATGTTAATAACGTTATCTAAAAAAATAATTATTAAACAAATGGTTACATTTTTTGATAAATACCACTTTAGTGGTAACGGAAACATCAAATAAATAGGATTTAACAATCGATCGATATATAAAAAATAACATATCGATTTTTAATACACGATAATAAAACAAGATTGTTAACATGATAACAAAATAAGAGATTAAAAATATTTGTTAATAAGAAAAGTAAAAAAGAAGAATAATTCTTCTTTTTTACTAAATACTAAAATGATTTATTGCGGATTATTTTCTACAGGAAATCTGAGTGTTCTTACATCATTTCCGGTTGGGGATTGGTGAACTCTTAAGCCGAATTGAGGCAAAATAGCAAAGATGTGATCAAATATATCTGATTGAATCGCTTCGTATTGAACCCAAACGGTCGTGTTCGTAAAGGCGTAAATTTCAATAGGAAGCCCCTCTGAAGTTGGTGCTAATTGTCTTACCATAATTGTCATTTGCTTATGAACATTAGGATGATTTTTTAAATAAGCTTCAACATACGCACGGAAGGTTCCAATATTGGTCATGCCACGTTGGTTTAATGGTGTTTGACATTCATTACCCAAGGTTGCATTGAATTGATTAATTTCACTTTCCTTATTTTGTATATAAGGAGCCAACAAGTGAGCTTTTTCTAGATCATCAAGTTGTTTTTTATCTAAAAAATGGATGCTGTTAATATCAAGAGCAAGACTTCGTTTAATACGACGTCCTCCTGATTTTGTCATTGCTTGCCAGTTTTTAAAGGAATCTGAAAT
>JAEYFY010000124.1 GCA_023454395.1 Pseudomonadota bacterium | reverse complement strand
TCAGATTTTAATGGGCCATTCATGTCAAATACTACACATGAAGCCACAGTTTGCTCTCCCATAGTGTGACTAATATCAAAACATTCCATTCGTTTTATCTCTTTCATATCAAGAAGAGACATCAAAGCGGTATAACGTTGTGAAATTGTCGATTGTTCGACTTGTTTTGAAGCCAATGCCGTTGCTGCGTTTGTTCTGGCTAATTTCAAATAACGCGCCCTATCACCACGCGGTTTGGTTTGAATTTGAATTTTTCGCCCTGCAATTGAAGATATCGATTCAGAAAGAATCGCTTTATCTTCTAAATTAAAATCGAGCAAAATTTCACTTGGTAAAGTACGAATTGCACTGCCTTGTAAATAAAATTGGCCAATAAAAGTCTGAACAACTTCATCGATTGAGGTATTTGCAGGAACTTTAGGAAAATAACTCCGACTTCCTAACACTTTACCTTGGCGGAAAAAGAGAACATAAACACAAGCAATCGCACCATTAAAAGCAACACTGATCACATCAAGATCATCGCCAATATTGGCAACAAATTGTTTTTCAGTCACTTGCCTTACTGCTTGGATTTGATCACGAATGCGAGCGGCCTCTTCAAAATGTAATTCTTGACTAGCGGCTTCCATACGTTTAACCAATCCATCAATAACTTGCGTATCATCACCTGAAAGAAAAAACCGCACATAATTAACTTGTTGGGCATATTCTTCATCAGAAACATAACCTTTTACGCAAGGTGCAAGACAACGTCCAATTTGATATTGCAAACAAGGTCTTGAACGATTGCGATAAACACTGTCTTCGCATTGACGAATAGGAAACAATTTTTGCATTAATGCTAATGTTTCTCTTACTGCAAAAGAGTTAGGAAAAGGTCCAAAATATTCCCCTTTGGCATGTTTTGCACCTCGATAGCTAGCAAGTCTAGGGTGTTTATCACCGCTTAAATAGATATAAGGATAGGATTTATCATCTCGCAACAACACATTATAGCGGGGTTGATAGCGCTGAATGTAGCTGTGTTCAAGCAATAAAGCTTCCGTTTCTGTATGGGTGATCGTGACATCAATATTTGCGATGCACTTCACTAAAGCTTCGGTTTTACGGCTATTTACCTGTGTACGAAAATAGCTTGAAAGCCTTTTTTTCAGATCTTTCGCTTTGCCGACATAGATTACGGTGTCTGTCGCATCATACATCCGATACACACCCGGTTTATCTGTGACTCGGCTTAAGAATGCTTTGGCGTCAAATTTGTCTTCCACTTTGTAAATGACTCTCTATCTCAATTAACCCATAACGTATTGCTATATGTGTTAATTCTACATCACCTGAGATTTTAAGTTTACTAAACATTCGATAACGATAGCTATTTACTGTTTTTGTATTAATATTCAACTCACTTGCAATTTGTGCAATTTTTTTCCCTCTAATAATCATCGACATAATCTGCAATTCTCGTTCAGACAGTTGATGTAACGGATTTAATTCTTGCTGTAATTTTGTTAGTGCGATTTCCATCGCTAATTCTTGGCTTATATACCGTTGACCGATACAAACCTGTCGAATAGCTTGCAGAACATTTTCACAAGAAGTATCAGCAACAATAAAACCTTCAATACCCAATTGAAGAAGTGTTATTGATAATATTGAATCTGTTTTTGGTGAAATAACAATGATCTTAATTGATAAAGATGATCGCTTTATTCTTTTTATAGAATCAATTAATGAGATTGAAGGTGCTGAGTAAATAATAATAAGATTAACCGAAAATTGACGACAATAACGGAATGCATCATTTTCATCATTCACCACCTTTCGGATATTAATTTTTTTAACCTGACTAAGAAGTGTTTTTATTCCCAAGCTAAATATTTCAACTCGACTTATTATCAATGTATTTATCAATAACTCTTTCCTTTTAAATTACGCCATAGCAAAGAATATTAAATCAATTCTCCACAAACGTGAATACAAACTTCATACTATAATAAAAAAATTGTAATCCGTTTTTTCCTTTATATTACATTAATAGTTATTTAATAAAATTGAATCATAAAAAAGACTCATATAGAAAAGAGTCTTTAAAAAATATAAAAAGCTAATAAATGAAATGTTATTGATTAAACATATTCATAATATCTTGCTCTGTTAGCATTGGTGTTTTTTCTACAAAATTATAATACTTAGGTTTGCTATCTATATAAATTTGCATTGTCAGTTTGCTTTCTTTCGCATCAGGGAATAATCCTGCTGATACATAGTAAGTATGGGCTTCTTTTAGATGATAAAAAAGATGAGAGCCACAATGCTTACAAAATGCTCGTTCTCCCCATGAAGATGAATCATAACGTGTTATATTTTCTTCACCTTCAATCTTCAAATCTGATTTACAATCAATTGAAAAACCCGGGCCGCCATTCCAGCGCAAACACATACTGCAATGACAAACGCTAAGTGCAGAAATATCTTGTGCTGTCGATAACTTAACCTTGCCACATAAACATTGACCTTGATGCATTTATTCTCTCCTCTTTTTGTAAATCATGCATTAATCACTTAAGATTATATGCATGATTTAATCTCAAAAATCAACAAAGCACATGTATAAAAAACGTCTATATTTTTGTATTTTCGCTTTGCTTTTTAGGTGGCAATGGTGAGAAATACCCGATTAATAAAATCAGTATTGCAACACCAATAAAGGCCAATGCTCTAAGCAATCCACTGCTTAATGATGTATCAATTAGGAAGAGCTTAGCGATAACTACAGCCAACAATACACCACCAATAAACCATTGTGAACGTGACTTTTTACGTGTCGCCATTACCATTGTCACTAACGCAGTAATTGCCCAAATAATGGCTAATACTGTTTGAATAACTTTGGAATTAATTATTGCATAACTCGACCAATCAATATCTGTTGCAAAGACCAATCCTCTTAATAAAATACCGTTCGCCCACCAGAAAATCATAGCCGGAATAATGTAATTAACTAAAGGTAAGTTATTTTTTAATAATAATTGATATTTAGGTGACTGTTTTATTACTGAAATAAATTTATAGCCAACCCATATCCCAACAATTCCCATTAGATCCATCAAATTAAATAATGGAATAAATTTAATACCACTTTCAGTACCATCATTAAAGTTTGCAAAGATTAAAGAAATTGCCAGTAAACCTAAAATAGGTAAAGTAACTACCCAATAAGAATTTTGGTACTCTTTTATCCAATTAACTTTCATTGCTAGTATATAGCTTATTACAATGAATAAGCTTATAACAAAAATAACACTTGCAAAATGTAAGCTCGTATAAAGGTACGTAACATCTATTAACCAAATAATTTCAGTAAATAAGAAAAGACCAATAAAAATAAGATGAATACTGTGGATCAATGCTTTATTGATCCTTTGTTTTGGCAATAACGTATTGACTTTAAGCAAGTAGAAACCACTCGCAAAAATTGCAATCCAGATAGTCGCACTTAACCAATTATCAATTAACGAGCCTGCAAGATAGATGTACACCAGCATAATAAGTGCTGACATCGGCCATAATAAAATAGAGCAACTCGCCAACTCAGAAAATTGGGTTTTCTTCCCAGCAAAGAACATGCCCCAACAGCTAATAAGAATAAAAGCAAAGGTAATGGATTTTACTTCTGGAGAAAGCCAATGTTCGCCATATTCTTGTAAAAGTAACACGCTATATCCCCAACTTACAGCAGAGATAAATAGTGTTACATATCCAATAGTTCGATTATCAAGATGAGTGAATTGCGCTCGATACCACAGCACCCCGACGGCAAATACAACGATGACTTGTGTTACAAGCATTAGCCAATCACCTAATGAGATAATAGGCATGTTAAATAATAAAACAAAGGAAACCGCAACTAAAATAGTCCCTGCAATAGCAGGTTTCTTTTGCTGTTGTAAAACAGAAAATGCAAGGATCATCACCCCTTCAATTGCCCATACAATCGATGTCCATTCAGCAGAGAATGCAAATGGTACGGCTAAAGTGGCAAAGGTGACAGAGAGCATAAAGAAAGCAATTGCCAGTAATTTACCCTCTTCACGATAACGCTTCAGTGCAAACCAAGTGAGTGCAAAATAAGCTAGTCCATAAAGAGATGATGCAATAGCAACACCATATGGCCATTCAGAGGCTAACCGATGTTGGAAGATAAAACCAATTAATGGCGTACCAAACAGTAATGTGGCATCAAAAGGAATATTAAGTTTCAGTTTATTTTTTAGTGTTGAAAGCTCCGTTGCAACACCAAAAATTAACCAATTTGCAATTAAAAATAACTGGCAAGGTAAATAATCAGTATGAGTGTAATTTGGTATTGCCCACATAAAACCAATACCAAAAGTAAATGCAAAACCAATAAGATTTAATAAACGCCAAACTTGCCAATGGCTGATAATAAGAATGCCAATTGAAAGAATCAGATAATAACTAAACAAAGCAACATAATTACCACTTCCTGTGGACAATAATACAGGCGCTAAATAACCACCAAGTGAAGCTAATATAGCTAAACTAATAGCTCGATGAATAACTGCCAAACTTACACTAACCAAGCAGATAAACACCATAATAGCGAGAGCAATACTAATAGGAATAAAATCATAAATTTTAGTCGCAGCAAAAATAGTAATGTAAAACCCACCAATGCCACCACCTTGTAAAATTAATGCATATATCAGGTTTTTCTTTCTAAGCCACCAGCCAATACCTAATAAAGCCAAGCATCCTGTTCCCGCCATCATTAAACGTGTTGATGCAGAGACAAGCTCATTCTCGATACTGTATTTAAGTAAATAAGATAGACCAAAAAAGAGTAATAACATCCCTATTTTGGCCAGCGGATTCCCTGTTACTACCCAATTCCAAAGAAGCCCCAAAATTGATTTCTGTTGACGTTTTGGGCGAGGGTTTAAATTAGGTCTATATTGCGATGCAGGTCTATTTACTTGAGGCGTAGTATTTCCTAAATCACCTTTTTCAGATCCAACAAGGTTTTCACTTGCCACACTAGCCTTATTTTCTACAAGCGGATCTGAAGTTGATTTAACAGATGTTTGTTTTGCCTCTTGTTGGTAATGATGAGCAAAACGGCTTGTTGCCACCTTAGGTTGATAAGGCTCCGATCCTTTAGATGTAGGGGGTGTTGATACTTCTGGCTGTTCAGGTTGTTTGTCTTCAAGGTTAATCTCATTAACCATAGAAGATTGAACAACTGGATTTTCTTCTTTAGGAGAAACTTTATTAAATGCCGTTTCTTGTGATGTTTGTGCATGTTGATATACAGGCGCGTTTTTATTCTCCGCCTTATTTTGCACATGTTCTATTGTGTTAATCGGTTCAACTGTTTTAGATTGATCAGTTGAAGCTGTTGATTGAGGTTCTCTTTTTATATCACGAGATAAATCATTAAATTCGCTTTTCTGAGCATCATGCTCTGTGCGAATATTCACAGCGTTGTCTTTACTTAATAACTTAAATAATTTCTCTTGTTGTTCAGTAAGTTTTTCTTCAAGCTGTTTAATTCGATGCAACAATGAGTTGCTATTTGTATAAGCGTGGTATTGCCAATACAAAGACACTAAGACAAATATAGTAACGATGAGCACCAAAAAGTCATCCATAAACCTAATCCTTTTGTGTTAAACATCACATGCTTTTAATCTCTTAACCTTAGTTATACTTTAATTTTCACCGATTTATCTTAGTTTATTCCGAAATAACCTATTTCGTGAACTCTTGATTTAAACCTAGCACATAATTTCAAAAAAAAGGTATGATCGGTAACCTATCTTAATCTTCCATTTATATCGTAAAACACACTCATAATATGAAATTAAATGACGAATTAACTAATGCTATCGCTTCTGTAACAGAAGCTGCGGCTATTGCAGCAATGCCTTGGATTGGAAAACAAAACAAAAACGCAGCAGATGATGCGGCTGTCAGTGCCATGCGTGAGCGTTTGAATAACCTGAATATCAATGGTGAAATTGTCATTGGTGAAGGAGAAATAGATGAAGCACCTATGCTCTATATTGGTGAAAAAGTAGGTAATGGCAAAGGCGACAAAATAGAAATTGCAGTTGATCCCATTGACGGTACTCGCATGGTAGCGACGGGTGAAAATAACTCCCTCGCGATTTTAGCCGCAGGCTTTGAAGGCAGTTTTTTACAAGCTCCCGACATGTATATGGAAAAACTTATTGTTGGTAAGCAAGCGGCCGGTGTAATTGATCTTAACCATTGCCTTGAATATAACCTTGATGCTATTGCACAAACATTAAATAAATCTATTGAGCAGTTAACTCTCGCTATTTTAGATAAACCGCGTCACCACGACATTATTAACGATCTACGCGCTAAAGGTATTAATGTTATTACACTACCTGATGGTGATGTTTTAGCCTCTTTATATGCCACAATGCCTAATAACAGTATTGATGTTATGTATGGTATTGGCGGAGCGCCTGAAGGTGTAATTAGTGCGGCTATTGCTAAGGCATTAGGCGGTGATATGCAAGCACGTTTAATTACTCGCGATATTGCAAAAGGAAATAATGCAGAAAATAGAGAATATGCCGTTTCTGAAATTGCTCGTTGCCATAAAATGGGTACTGATGTAAATATTAAATTATCATTAGACACCTTAGTACGTAACCAAGATGTTATGTTTGCAGCAACAGCGATTACCAAAGGCGATTTCTTATCTGGTGTTAATCAGCAAGCGCAATATTTACAAACTCATTCTTTAGTAATTAATGGCTCAACGCATTCATTACGTTATATTGAGAATTACCATTTACGCTAATACTTCAATTTGTCTTCGTTTCTTTGAGACATAAAAAAGCGGCACTTTATTAAAGCGCCGCTAAATTTACTTCAAGGGGTATATTTATTGTTATTTATTCACTTGAGATTTAAGCCAATAAATTGGCTGGATTCTCAACACATAATTTTTTGATAATAGATTTATCAATACCACGTTGAGCCAATAATGAAAGAAATACATTAGGAACAAACCCCCAACCATTTCCCCCATTTTTTGCCCACATCTGTTTTAAAAACACATCATGGCTTAATACGATTTGGCTACCATAACCTCTTTCAATTAAAGTTGCGACAGCTTCTACGGTATCCATAACACTTGGTGCCGCGCCCTCTTTAGGGAAAGAGATGTCCAGACCAATCATATCAAATTCAAGCCAAACACCGCGATCTAACATTTTGCATTGATAATCAATATCTTTACCTGATGGATCAGAGTGTGCCAATGAAATCTTAGCGGGATTACATCCCATTTCTGTTAATAGAATATCTAAAACTTCATCACCACGACGTTGCCAGCCTGGCATATGAATGTTCATCGACGCATAAGGGTTACTGTTTTGTGCAATAGCCGCTGCACGTAAGCTATTTTTCTCACCATCTGTAAAGAATGGAGAAACACCAATTTCACCAATCATGCCTGCACGAATATCAGTGCCATCAATGCCTACATTCAATTCATCATCAATGATTTTTGCCATTGCATCAATATCATCAGCCAGCCGTTTTCCTTCAAACTTTTCAATATAAAGCCCTGAAGAAGCGACAACGTTAATACCGGTTATTTCTGCAACTTGTCTTAGTTTTCGAATATCACGTCCAATTGAAGAAGAGCCTGTTGCATCAACAATGGTTCTTCCACCTAACTCTTTGAAGTTATTTAATTCAAAAATAACATCTTCAATGGGTTTCTTATCCATATTATCGCAACAGCAATATGGATCGTATTTAAGTCCCCACTGAATATCTGCACTCACTTTTTTATCAACTAATACATGCGAGAATTCATAAAAAGGCTCATCAACAACACCTGATAGATCATTAAAGAGGTGTTCATGAGGCAATGTTAACCCCATATCTTCTTTTTTTACGGGACCAGTTACGGTTTGAATATAACCTTTCATTACGATACTCCTACGCTTGTGCTGACTTAGTGGCTTTGAATTCAGGAATTGTAGTTACAATCGCACCCACTAACGCAAATAATGTACCGATGATTGTCACTAAATAAACGGTATTGCCTAATGAAGGTAATAATAAGTCAATTAATACAGAACCTAACAATTGACCCGCTGTTGAAGCAACGCCTAACATCAGTAAACCTAAACCACGTACTAAAATAGCCATTAATGCGATAGACATAAGCCCTAAAGGACCACCTAAATACATCCACCAAGTACCTGGTAATTCAAGAGTGATATGACCTAATGCCATACGAACAATAAGCGCAATCGTTAAAACAGTGAAGCCAACAATAAAGTTCCAAGTGATAGACACCATCATAGAACCTGTTGCTTCTGCAACTTTAGAGTTACCTGCTGGTTGCCAACCGGCTAATAAACCTGCAAGGAAAGGTAAGATTGCTAAATAAATAAATGAGGTTGAGTGCCATTGTGGAGAAACGACAAATAAAGTGGCGACAACCGCTAACACAGCACCTAATACACGATATGACGTGAAATATTTTTTCTCATCAACACCAACACCAAAACGGTCACACAGTAAACCGGATAATAAGAGTGCTGAAATTAATGCTGTTTGGAATGTTGCAATCCCTAATGCGCTCGCAGAAGCCCCTTCAGAGAAAACAACCATTGCACCACAAAGACCCGCAAACCAGTTCCATAATGGAATTTTACGCGTTTTAATTAAACTTGGAATTGAAGCAAATTGTTGACGATATTGTTTTTTCGACATGATGATAAAAAACATCACTACCAGACCACTGGCAAAAGAGATAACCGCACTGGCGTTACCATCTTTTAAAACATGCCCTAATTGTCCATTCACCGCGGACTGCATTGGTGATAGCATACCTGCTAACACAGTTGCTAACATCAGCAAAGGTGTTGATAAATTTTTTGTACTCATAAGATGTTCCTTTTGGATTATTGGCTATGAGTGATTTCTTTTTTTATTTTTCAAGTAATCGGTTTTTTTATTAGCGCAGAGCGGCAACTCTGCGCTTTTTTACTTTTTATAACAGTTATTCTTAATTCAAATTAACGAGCGATTTGTTTAAGAATGTTGACCCACATATCGGCATAATGAGGCCATGCTAAAAACTCTTTACTCCCCCAATGAGGAGAACAGTCACTCATAAAGCAGCCTGTTTTTCCTTTTTCAAACTGACCAAATACCAGCAATGGATCTTCGCCAATATTTAATACCGTTTCTGTATTCTCTTTAGCTGAAACTTTGTTATAGCCAAGGAACATAGGCCATTCACCAAAGCTTTTTACTGATGCATGTTCAGCATTTACTGCACTTGCAAATACACCTTCAGGCGCTTCAACACGATCGTCACCATCCAGCATTTCAACAGGCAGAACTTCTGCAAGTAATGTATTTTTGTAATTTGCTTTAGCTTCAATGCCCATAAATGACAAGTAGCCACCAATCATTAATAAGCCACCGCCATTAACTACAAATTCTTTAATTAACCCTAATGCGTTAGGGATAACTTTCATGTTATAGAAAGTATCGTTTTGCAGAAGGAACGTATTTGCACCAATATCACTAATAACAATGACATCGTATTTAGCCAACGCTTCAGCCGTTTGTGGGAATGCAACCTGAACGGTATGAGCAGGCATATAATCAACTTCAACACCCTTTTCTCTTAAGCAACTTAATAAGAACGTAGAGCCTTCTTCATATTTGCTGGAAGTGAAACTGTCGTAGCCTTTGGAGTGGATCATATGAATGTGCCATGACTCACCAATAAATAAGATTTTCATTTTTATTCCTCTTTCAAAAAAGATTATTTATT
>JAEYFY010000092.1 GCA_023454395.1 Pseudomonadota bacterium | reverse complement strand
TTGCGGGTAATTTTATGTTGGCAGATAAGTTCCGTAATGGTCAGTTTATTACGACATATCTTTCACCTCGTGATTACCACCGTGTTCACATGCCTTGTGATGGTTTATTAAAAGAGATGATTTATGTTCCAGGCGATCTCTTCTCTGTTAATCCATTAACCGCGGCTAATGTTCCTAACTTATTTGCACGTAATGAACGTATTATCTGCCTCTTTGAAACTCAATTTGGCCCCATGATACAAATTCTAGTGGGTGCAACAATTGTTGGTAGTATTGAAACGGTTTGGTGTGGCATGGTAACACCACCTCGTGAAGGTATTATTAAACGTTGGACATATCCGCAAGCCGATAAAGCAGGTGCGATATTCTTGAAAAAAGGGGAAGAAATGGGCCGATTTAAGTTAGGCTCAACGGTCATCAATCTTTTCCCAGAAAATACCGTTCAACTGAATAAAGATCTTATGAATGGCTCCGTTACATTAATGGGGGAACAATTGGGTTCCATCATCAATGTCGCTGGTAATGACAATAATGCCATCAGTGAATAACACGTAATTCGGAGTAACCTTTGTGCGCCTGATAATCAGTCTTTTCTTCTCGCTCTTTTTGACGCTTTCGTTAAGCACATCTGCAATATCAGCGGATGTAGAAAAATTACGTCAAGATATTAAACAACTTGAAGGAAGCACCAATCCTCAAGATATTGAGGCAGTTCAGGCGCTACAAGGCACTATCAACTGGATTAATGATGGTGATAAAGCGCAAACAAACGCAGATAACTATCAAAAAACGATTGATGATTACCCTCAAATTACGCAAGAGCTAAGAACCAAACTGCTTGAAGAAAGCCATGCTGTTCCGACTATCCCTGAAAAAATTAGCATTCCTGATTTAGAACAGAAAATTATTCAGATCAGTAGCCAATTAATGGAACAAGCAAGGCTTCAGCAACAAGAGCAAGATAAAAGCCGAGAAATTAGCGAATCTTTAAACCTATTACCGCAGCAGCTTTCTGAAGCACGTCGTTTACTCAGCGATGCAACAGCAAGACTCGCCGCTGCCAGTGCGTCAACAACACCGTTAACAGAAGCACAAAATAAGCTAACACAAGCTGAAGTCACCGCACGTAAAGCGATGGTTAATGAGCTTGAAATGGCACAACTCTCGGCTAATAACCGCCAAGAAATTGCTCGCCTTCGCTTAGAATTATTTAAAAAACGCTATCAGCGCCTTGATGTGCAACTACAACAATTGCGCAGCTTATTAAATATAAAACGCCAAGAAGTGGCTGATCTGGCATTAGAAAAAACAGAAATGCTGGCGGAGAAAGGTGGCGAGCTTCCTGAATTTCTGACAAAACAGATCCAAACTAACCGTGAACTTTCTCAGATCCTGAATAAACAAACACAGGAAATGAGTGAGTTATCAGAAAAACAACGCATTACCACACAGCAGACACAACAAGTTCGTCAAACGCTTACCACGATTCGAGAACAAGCACAGTGGTTAAGTGGCTCCACAGCATTAGGTGAAGCATTAAGAACACAGCTTTCCCGCTTACCTGAAATGCCTCGTTCACAAGAACTTGATAGAGATATTATTCAGTTACGTGTCGAGCGTTTAGGCTATGAGGATATGCTGGAAAACTTAAGTAAGATCCAGCCGCCAGAAACCGCAGATGGCTCTAAATTGCCTGAAGCTCAGCAATATATTTTTGATTCTCTTATTCAAGCACGTCATGAATTATTGAATTCGTTGTTATCCGGTTATGACTCTCAAATTCTTGAGTTAACAAAACTAAAAGTGGCAACAACACAATTAGCGGATGCATTAAAAGAGACAAAAGACGCCACAAACCGTTATATGTTCTGGGTTGCTGATATCAGCCCCATCAAATTTAATTATCCGGTTTTATTAGTCAAAGATATCACTCGATTGCTTTCGCTAGATACCTTCTCACAATTAGGTCATGCTGCTGTCAGCATGCTTAAAAATCAGGATACGTTCCTGTTCCTATTTGTCACTTTATCAATTGTGGGCTTTAGCCTACGCACTCGAAAACACTACAACGCATTTCTTGAAAGAGTCAGCAACCGTATTGGTAAAGTCACACAAGATCACTTTTCACTGACGATACGCACGGTCTTTTGGTCTATTTTAATTGCGTTGCCATTACCGCTGTTATGGTCTGCCGTAGGTTATGGCTTACAAAGTGTTGAATGGCGTTATCCAATGGCGGGAGCTATTGGATATGGCGTCACAGCAGCAGCACCTGTGCTGTGGCTATTTATGATAAGTGCAACCTTTGCACGTCATAACGGCCTATTTATTGCTCAATTTAAATGGAAAGAGAGCCGTGTTAAAAAAGCGATGCGCTTTTACCAGCTTTCTATTTTTGTCATCGTTCCGCTGATGATGTCATTAGTTACCTTTGAATATTATAGCGATAGAGAATTTGCACCAACGGTTGGTCGCTTCTGTTTCTTACTGCTCTGTATCGCCCTAAGCTTTATTACATCTAGCCTTAAAAAAGCTCACGTCCCACTTTATCTTGATAAACATGGATCTGGCGATAACCTTATCAATACCATTTTATGGTGGTTCTTACTGCTTGCCCCGGTTATTGCAGGTTTAGCCGCCGTCTTAGGTTACCTTTCTACATCGATTATCTTACTCGGTCGTTTAGAAATGTCTGTCGCCATTTGGTTTGCTCTACTGATTATCTACCACATTATTCAGCGATGGATGCTTATTCAGCGCCGAAAATTAGCCTTTGAACGAGCTAAACAAAAGCGTGCAGAAATTCTGGCTCAGCGTGCAAAAGGTGAAGATGAAAATACGATTGTTGGGAGCAGTGGTGAGAGCACAGTAGGGCTTGAAATTGAAGCTCAAGAAATAGACCTTGATGCTATCAGTGCGCAATCCATTGGTTTAGTTCGCTCTATTCTAACGATGATTGCATTAGTCTCGATGATCTTATTGTGGTCTGAATTAAACACCGCGTTCTCTTTCGTTGATAATATCCGACTTTGGGACGTCACCTCATCGGTAAATGGTGTTAACACGGTGCAACCTATTACGATGGGTTCTATTTTAGTGGCAATCCTTGTCATTATTATTACAACCCAATTAGTACGAAATCTCCCTGCTTTACTTGAGTTGGCCATTTTACAGCATCTTGATTTAACACCGGGTACAGGTTACGCCATTACCACGATGACCAAATACACCATCACCTTAATTGGGAGTATTGTCGGTTTCTCTTTATTAGGGATTGAGTGGTCAAAATTACAATGGCTAGTGGCAGCAATGGGTGTTGGGTTAGGTTTTGGCTTACAAGAAATTTTTGCCAATATCATTTCAGGTTTGATGATCTTATTTGAAAAACCAATCCGTATTGGCGATACCGTCACTATTCGGAATTTGACCGGAAATATTTCTAAGATCAACACTCGGGCAACGACCTTAACCGACTGGGATAGAAAAGAAATTATCGTACCGAACAAAGCTTTTATTACAGAGCAATTTATTAACTGGTCACTCTCAGATTCCGTCACTCGTATCGTAATGACCATCCCTGCTCCAGCAGACTGTAACAGTGAGCAAGTGACAAATGTGTTATTAGAAGCCTCAAAACGCTCTACGATGATTTTAGAAAACCCAGCACCAGAGGTTTATCTGGTCGATTTACAGCAAGGTATTCAGATTTTTGAATTACGTGTTTATGCCGCAGAGATGGGGCACAGAATGCCAGCAAGACACGAGATCCACCAAAATATTCTCTTAGCCTTTGCAGAGCACGGTATCCCATTACCGTTCCCACCATTCCAAGCCAGAGTGGATATGATGGGCAATACAATTCGTAGCTCAATGCGAGCAACACCAAGAGAAGTAGGCGGATTATAAGCTCTGCTTCAATTAATTTGAAAAAAGCCATTATCTTCTCGAAAAACACGAAAGATAATGGCTTTTTTCTTTTCTTTCTCATTCTTTCACCCTCTACGCTAAAACTTTTTTCACCCTATTCTGTGTATCTACGCCTCTTATAGTTCATTGATTGTATAAATTTAATCCGTATTTCTGTCCTAGTTTCTGACTTCTAGAAAAAAGGAAGATTATTTTTTGCTTTTTTGTTTAATAAAATTGATAAATAATAACAAAAAGAAACTATCTATCACTTAATGGCAAGATGAAGATAATAAAGTGAACATCATAAAGAGAATGCGACTTTTTCAGGTGAATGTTTTTATTGCAGTCTATTTTTCTAACACCCCTCCCATTTAACCAGAGAATAAAATGCCATTTTGGATAAGGCACTTAATTTACCTTAAGGTGAAATATGTTTTGCCTTACCCTTATTATTTTAGGGTTCTATCCACAAAATCGGACGCTTAACTAAAATCAGCCACCAATTATTGATCAAAATCATATTTTTACGTTTTTATACCTACATTCACTCTTTGAGTGAGTAAAAATTGCTTTTTGTTAGCTTTTAACTTTTAAATTATTATCTCTAGCTGATTATTTCCTTTCCCTAAGTTAAATAAGCTAAGACATTTATAGCGTACAAAACTTAACATCGGTATTTAAAACTCCAATAGTTTTACATAACAAAATATCTCATATATCCACATTTAAAACCAAATACAATCCAATTTGGATTATTGCATAGTGTTTATCATCAAAAGCAATCGTCTTTTTCTTGCTTTAATCACCTTGAACAAAAGATAGAATATCTATTATTTTAAGTTTTTATACTAAAAAAAATAAGAGAAAATAAAACACAAAAAGTAAAAGAAATGTTAAAAATAAATTTACTTTAATTTTAAAACACAAAAAATAAGAATATAAATTAATTTAAGATTGTAATTTAATAAAATTAAAAATATAAATAAAAAAATAAACAAAAACGAATAATAATACAAATATAAAATATTAATTATGACCATAAATAAAACTTTTTAGTTATATAGGGTAATATTGATAAAAAAGAGTAAAAGCCATCTATATCCAATTTATCAAACAAAATAATTTAAATAGAAAAATAAATATTTATTTTTGTTATTTGTACTGAACATTAATAAATAACATTACGGCTTATAATGTTAATATTTTTTAAACTTGGTTTAAAAATGAGTATTACTACCTATTAACAATGCTAAGATATATTGCTAGCTTCATTTTTAATGAGTATTAAATAAACAATAATAAGAAGGTTCCATTATGGAAAAATCCCGAACGACTCTCGATCAGTGGATTACCTTACAAGCTGTCGTTGACTACGGTGGCTTTGCTCAGGCCGCAGATGCATTACATAGAACACAATCATCAATTAGCTATACTATCAATAAATTAGAGCAAACTTTAGGCATTGAAATACTCTCTTTAGAGAAAAGACGAGCGGTACTTACTCACGAAGGTAAATTGTTACTTGAACTCTCTAGAGAAATTACTGAAAGAGCAATTTCATTAGAAAAAGAGGCTAAAAACTTAATATTTAACAACAAGTTAAAGATAAATATCCTTATTGACCCTTTATATATTTCAGGTCTTTTCTGGAATAAAATATCGCAATTTATTAAAGAGAATAAACACTATGATATCAATATTCATAAAACAGCGCTGAGTAAATCAGATATTTTAGCGCAAAAAGATCAAGACTTGGTGATAACACATTATAATGTAAAATCATTACAACCCATTGATTTAGAAAGCATTAAAACAGTATTAGTAACACACCCAAATAGTGTTTTACAACATCTTCAAGATGATGAATTATCTAAGGAATTACAACAACATACCTATATTTCCTTACTCGCTGATAGCTCCAATGCTGATCATAATAACCAAGTTATTCATGTTGGCTCGGTGGAAACAGCAATCAGTTTTGTTAAGCAAGGTCTTGGTTATTCTCGACTTCCATTAACGGTTGTTCAGGAAGAGTTGAATAAAAATACGATCAAACAATTAAATACACATAATGAAGATAAAGAATATAAGTTCTATCTTTATTTGAATAAAAATTCATTTTCAACAGGAGACATAGCAAAGCTATTATCTTTAATAAATAATCCACACCAAAATTTAATTAGTGATTAATTAAACATTGTTTTTAATTTTAAAAACGAACATTAAATAATTCGATATAAAAACAAAAAAAACTCATGTAAATCTTTATTAACTTAAATTTTTTGTGATGTTATATTTTATTGGCATATTTATCATGCGAATAAACCAATACTTAAATCTATACTTATAAATAAATTAAAAAGTAAAAATAACTACTTTTTATATAGGACCGGTCATGAGCAAATTAAATAAATCTCTCTATTTATTAGGGATGAGTCTCTCTCTACTTTCTGCACCTGCTGCTTTTGCATCGGGCACTATTAACTTTACCGGAGAAATAACAGATCAAGCCTGTACTGTGGATAGCTCTTCTAAAAATCTAACCGTAGATTTAGGAAAAGTGTCATCAAAAAGTTTAGCAACTAAAGGTGAAGTTGCAGGCCTTAAAGACTTTACGATTAAACTTATTGATTGCCCTATAGATACCACTGTCGCTGTCCGTTTTGGCGGAACTCGAGATGCAATTGATAGCGATATTTTAGCGATTGACCAAGTCTCTGGTGGCGCGACAAATGTGGGTATCGCTCTCTTTGAAAAAGATGCCGTATCTCAAATAAACCTATATGACGATTCGAAAGAAGTCGAAATCAAAGGGACTGAAATTAACTTAGATTATGTTGCACGCTACAAAGCAACAGCCCAAGCAACACCAGGTCCCGCAAATGGATCTGCGGTTTATAGCATCCAATATAAATAATAAAAAATGAGGGTAATACTTATTACCCTCTTATTTCCCTTAACTTTGTGGCGCCATTTATGAAAAAGAATATTTTTCTAACCCTATTTTTATTATTTTCTCTCATAACGGTAAGCCATGCTGCTGGAATCAGTGTGGGGGGAACTCGGTTTGTTTATAACGATAACGCTCGTGAAATAAGCATTCCTATTCTAAATACGGATAAAGAAAAGCCTTATCTTATCCAAAGTTGGGTTTCTGCTTTTCAAGGCACAGAAAAAACGCCTTTTATTGCAACACCACCGCTTTTTCGTATTGAACCTGATGGCACAGGAACTGCACGTATTTCCTATACTGGTGAACCCTTAAATTCAAATACAGAAGTCGTCTATTGGCTTAATATAAAATCAATTCCACCTGTTGAAAAAAGCCCTGAAAATCAATTACAACTCGTCATTAACTCTCAATTTAAGCTCTTTTTACGCTCTCATGATATTGAGCCACTTAATTTTAATAACGTCGAATTATCAAAACAAAGCCAAGGCTTGGTGCTTAAGAACAAAACACCTTATCACCTCACGATTAAACATATTTTTCTTGATGACAAACGCTACCCTTACGACCCTTTAATCAACCCTTATCAAGAAGTGGTGTTACTTAAAGAGAGTTCTACTTCTCAGAAAGTCATTGTGCAGTTTATTAATGACTACGGTGCAACTGTAGATAAAGTATTAAATTAAGAGTGTAGAGTTATGACTTTATCCATCATCGCGTTATCTACAAAACGATTATCGGTATTTCCTACTGATAATCTCTATCGCCACTGTGTGCTTGCCATAGCGATAGCCTCTATTTTATTTCCTTATCAGGTGACTGCTGAAGAGCAATTTAATCCTGATGCACTCAATTTAGGCATAGAAAATCAGGTTGCAGATATTAATAACCTTGATTACTTTTCTTTTACGGGAGGACAGCTTCCTGGTGTCTACTCTGTTGATATTTATCTCAATAATAAATTAATCGACAATCGCCAAGTCCGTTTTATTTTTAATGAAGAAAAAAAGGTGTTGACGCCTGAGCTAACCAAACAAGATCTATTAAATTGGGGAGTGAAAGAGTCTGCAACATCGCAATTTAGCCAACAAGCAAACACATCAACAGTTACCGATATTGCTAGCATTATTCCGAATGCAAAGTATGAGTATGACTTTTCACGAGCGCGCTTGTCGTTTTCTATACCACAAATTGCTTTATACAATTATGGGCAAGGCTATATTCCACCAGCACAGTGGAACGATGGCATCAATGCTGCTTTTGTGAATTACACTTATCGTCAAAATCAGTATTGGTATCGTGACCAAAATAATAGTAACTCTATTTTCTTAGGATTACGTAGTGGCGTTAACGTTGGTGCTTGGCGTTTACGTAACCACAGTAACTACAATAAAAATAGTGATAACTCATCTCAATGGAATAGCTTGCAGACTTATGTTGAGCGAGATATTCGTCGTTTAAAAAGTCGTTTAACTATCGGTGAAACCGCTTCTGATAATGATGTATTAGAGAGTATTCCTTATCGTGGAATCAAATTGGCTTCTGATGAAAGTATGTTGCCACAAAGCCAACGTGGATTTGCTCCCATCGTTAGAGGTATCGCGCAAAGTAATGCCGTTGTCACCGTTCGACAAAATAACAGCATCATTTATCAGACCTCCGTTCCACCGGGGGAGTTTGCCATTTCAGATTTATATCCCACGTCTTACAGCGGTGATTTACAAGTTACGATCGAAGAAGCCGATGGAACAACCCGTACTTTTTCACAACCTTTTTCTGCGGTGCCGATGATGCAGCGCGCGGGTAGCTTAAAATACAGTGTCGATATTGGTAAATATCATGCCGATACGGCGGCAAGAAAACCTAATTTCTTTCAAACCTCAGCTATTTATGGGCTTCCTTACAATTTATCCCTTTATGGCGGCACCTTAATCTCAGCTGATTATCAAGCTTATGCGTTAGGTACTGGGGTTAATCTGGGCTATTTAGGTGCCGTTTCTGCAGATATTACTCACGCAAGAACAACGTTAATAAATGACGATGAAGCCCAAGGGCAATCTTATCGTATTCAATATTCTAAGTATTTACCTGATACTAAAACGGGTTTTTCACTGGCTTCTTATCGCTATTCAACAAAAGATTATTACGATTTCTCCGCAGCTAATGAGCGTTTTTCTCATCTTTATCGTAAGAAAAAACAGTTCCAGTTATCTGTATCACAATCTTTAGGCGATATGGGTTATCTCTCATTAAATGGTTATCAACAATATTATTGGTATCAAGACAGAGTTGATCGCAATGTTAATGTGAGTTTTAACTCAAATTATCGTGCATTAAGTTATAGCGTCTCTTATGCCTATAACAAGCGTCAAGAAAGTGGATTAACCGATCAGATTTTATCTATTAATTTTAGCCTTCCATTTAATATTGGACAGAATAACAACTGGTTAAGTTATCGCTATAACACCAGTAAACAAGGTGATTCTATTAGTTCAGTGAGTTTAAGTGGTACTCAGTTGGAAGATAACAATCTGCAATATGATATTTCACAGAACTACAACCATTCTCGTCAAGAATACAGCGGCTCCGTTAATGGTAACTACAGTGCTTCTGGAGGTGAGATCAGTGCGGGTTACAGTTACGACAAACGCTATCAATCAATGAATTGGGGCGCGACGGGCGCACTTTTGGTGCATCAAGATGGGATCACGCCATCTCGTACCATTTACGATTCTGCCATTTTAATTAAAGCAGAAGATGTTGATCACTTAAAAGTCAGCAGCGCACAAAGCCTTTATACCAATGCGCAAGGTTATGCCGTTATTCCTAATGTTTCACGTTATGAACGTAATAAAGTCACTGTTGATCCGGCTTCTTTAACAGGTAATAACGATGTTGAATTAACATCGACAACCGTTATTCCAACCAAAGGTGCAATTGTCTTAGCCGATTTCAAAGCAAGAAAAGGCGCTCGTGTGCTTGCAAATTTACACTACAACGGAACACCACTACCATTTGGTACTCAAGTTGAGATTTATAAAGACGACCACGTACTTTCAAGTGGCATTGTGGCCAATGATGGTGAAGTTTTCTTAAATGGCGTACCAGAATACAGCCAGTTACGAGCTAAGTGGGGCAACAGTGCTGTTGAACAGTGTCAAACACCGTTAAATGTGGATCTTGCCTTAGAAAAAATCCAATTTTTACAACTTGAATGCAGATAGGTGAGCACAATGAATAAATATATAACTCTTGGTTGTCTGTCTGCTATTTTGTATACATCAAGCACATTTGCAGAGTTTAGGGCAGACCTTACCACTAAAACCGTCACCTATTCAGCGCCTATTTATGTCTCACGTTCAGCGCCGATTTTAACAGAGATCGCCACCATTCCATTAGGAACGGTGAATGCATGGACATGGTGGAACCTTTCTGGAGGTGCAGTAAGACCCGGTATTTATTTACCAGGCTCTTTTAACGCATCAAGCCCGAGAGTCAATGGTGCTTATGTCAAAGAGCTTAACAGTAGTGGTGTGGGTTATACCTTGCGTGGCACCATTAGCGGGAGTTGCAATGGCTCTGCTTATGTCGATGGTCAGCAAAACATTGATGGTAACTACAGTAATCGCCTTATTTGCTCAACCAATGCGACCAGTGGCAATTATTCTGTTTCATTAGAAATGAAGCTTTATAAATTACGCGATAATGTGACATCACAAACGATCCCTGCTTCATGGGTCGCTATGCTTATTATCTACAATAATGGCTTTATCACCAGTGACTATGTAGGAAAAACTGAACCTAGAATTAATCTATCGTCTTTAAACATTATTTCTAGTGGCTGTGATGTTGTGAATAACAACATTAATGTTCCACTCGGTGCAGTTCCTAAATCAAGCTTTAATGGTGTGGGTTCTGTCAGCACAGAGAGCATCAAAAATTTTAATATTGATTTGAGTTGCGATCCTGTGTCACCAATCAAAATTCGATTTGATGGTGTGCCCGATGAGCAACAAACCGCAGGAACCATTGGTTTAAGTAATCCCACCGATAGCAATACAGCCAAAGGCTATGGCATTCAGGTTAAATATCAAAATCAACCGATAAAATTAGGTCAGTTAATGACTGTTAGTGAAAAGAATAACAGCGCAGGTCATTATGCTATTCCATTAGAAGCAGGCTATATTCAAACCACGGATACCACGACTGCGGGTAAAGCAAACGGTACATTGCAATTTACTTTGCAATATCACTAAATTAAGTTTGTTCAGTTCAAAAGAAGGCGAACAATATTACGTTGTTCGCCTTTTCTTTTTTCGAAGGGATCACACTTGATATAATTTACGTAAATAATGAGGCACAGCTTCATCAGCATTAGTGCCGATCACTTCCATATTTGGGAGTAAATCTTTTAATGTCTGATGCGCATTTTCCATAATGCAACCTTTACCAGCTGTTTGTAGCATCTCTTTGTCATTCATACCGTCACCAAATGCAACCGCATCTTTGGCAGTGTGTTGCATCAATTTAGCCACTTTTTCAAGCGCTTCACCTTTAGATACGCCACCAGCCATCACTTCTAAGCAATTACGCAGTGAGAAACTCACATTGACCTTATCACCCCAACGCTGATTGATTTCACTTTCCAGTGTCAGCAATAGCTCATGATCTTCAGAAGTGAAAAACACCTTACAGACATTGGTAGTCGGAAATCCGGTTTTACAAAATAATTCATAATTGAAAGCCGATTCGCGGAAAAACTCACAAGCTCCTGGCATTTCTTTATTAACGTACCAGTAGTCGCCAGCATAAATATTAGTTTCAATTTCAGGGTGATCAAAAACCATAAGAGCCAAGTCATAAGCAATTTCAGGCTCCAGATCTTGGCTAAAAATAAGGTCGCCATGAGTGTTATGCACTCGTGCGCCATTAGAGGTTATCATATAGGCATTAATGCCTAATCCATCACGAATTTGAGCAACATCAACATGATGACGACCGGTTGCGAATACAAAATGCACACCTTTATTAATAAGTAGGTGTAGGGTTTCTTGCGTATAGGGAGTTAATACATGATTAGGTGATAACAGTGTGCCATCAAGATCTGAAGCGACTATCGAATACATACACATTCCTGATTAAAATAAATGCTTATCATAAAACTCACAGATTTCATTTAATGCTTGTGAGCGTAGCTTATCTA
>JAEYFY010000065.1 GCA_023454395.1 Pseudomonadota bacterium | reverse complement strand
TGTACCTCGGTTCGATTCCGGGACGCGCCTCCATTAATGCCCAGGTGGTGAAATCGGTAGACACAAGGGATTTAAAATCCCTCGGCTGTAAGGCTGTGCGGGTTCAAGTCCCGCCCTGGGCACCATCTCTTTGAGATAATCTCTATTTGAGATAAAGAGTTTGGTGCAAAAAGAAAGCCCATTATAAATGGCGTTACAAGTGGCATTGTAAAATAGATAATTAATAAGTCGTCCATACCAGTATCTCTCTTAGTAATAAGAATTTACGGGCGCACCACAGAATTTAGCCCAGGTGGTGAAATCGGTAGACACAAGGGATTTAAAATCCCTCGGCTGTAAGGCTGTGCGGGTTCAAGTCCCGCCCTGGGCACCATATAAAGACCGGACCTTAACTTAGGTCCGTTTTTTCTTCCCTAACAACAAGTTAGTGAGAGAAAAATAAAAAATTAAAGTTAGCAGTTTTAGAAGTAAATGCTTTAAATTTATTTGTTATCTATCTTGTTTGATAGACAAACAGTAAGCGTAACAAGTAAATACAATTTAGCCCAGGTGGTGAAATCGGTAGACACAAGGGATTTAAAATCCCTCGGCTGTAAGGCTGTGCGGGTTCAAGTCCCGCCCTGGGCACCATATAAAAAGCGGACCTTAATAAGGTCCGTTTTTTTATCATTAGTGGATAATGTCTTTTTTATCAACAAGATAAGAGTTTTAGTTATATTAATTAACTGATTGATAAGTAGTAATGTCTTAATTCCAAAGTGCATAAAACTCTTTGTTCATAATAGTTATTTTATGCAGAAAAAACAATTTACTCCCACCTGATAGACCATTCACACATACAATTATTTTTTAACTTCATTTCCTAGCTAAAACAGCGCCATTAGCAGGAGTACCTAATGTGTTTCAGAGTATTTCATCTAGCATCACATCCATAACAGTTTAAGTTAGTATTTCTATTGATAAAAACTTGTGTTTTTGAACTGTGTTAATCCCGATATCAAACAGGTATTTATCGATGTTCTTAGAGAAAAATGGAGTAGAAGGTGTGAAATTAGTTTGGTATATGATTTTTAATATTTTTAAAACTGGAGGAATAGCATAAAAAATATAATCGTAGTTGGTTGAGGCTCTTACATAACTACCAAATAAGTTAACTGATCGGGATTAAGTCTTTGGCTATTTAAAAATATTTTTTAATAAATTTCAAAAAAAGATAAATATAGAGAATCTATAATAGATAAATGTATATACTGGAAGTATTCAAATAAATATTGTTTTAGGTGCTCTAGATTTATGACTAAGAAAACTATTTATGTTGTTGCTGCTGCAATATATAACGAAAAAAATAAAATATTTTGTGCCTTAAGATCTCAAAAAATGAGTTTACCAGGATTATGGGAGTTTCCTGGAGGTAAAATTGAACCAGGTGAAACACCTGAGGAGGCTCTTAAGCGAGAAATCCAAGAGGAATTGGGATGTGAAATACTAGTACAAACACATATCCATACTCACTTACATGAATATGAGAATATAAATGTTAATTTAAGTGTTTATAAATCTGTTATTCAAAAAGGAAGCATACGTTTATATGAACATGAAAAAGGAATGTGGATTCCTATTTCTGAGTTATTAACTTTAAATTGGGCTCCTGCTGATATCTCTGCGATTAAGAAAATTTTAAAAGAAGAGAGTAGCAATGCATAGAAATTTTGAGCCGTCCATTTTACATAGCTTTGTCGATCATCAGATACAAGCGGAAAATCACCTTAAAGCTGAAGTTTTTACAAATCAAAGTTATGATGACCAATTATTATCGGGCATTATAGATCGGTTGCAAAATGTAAAATCATTTGATATAGCAGTCGCTTTTGTGACTAAGTCAGGTTTGTCCCTCCTTAAAACAGTCTTGTCGGATTTATCTCTTAGAGGAATTACAGGTCGACTTCTAACATCAAATTATTTAACTTTTAATCATCCTGATACTTTCAAAGAATTACTAAAAATATCTAATTTAGAAGTAAAAATTTCTACAAAACAAGGATTTCATGTCAAAGGCTATTTTTTTCATTATGAAAATTACTCAACCTCAATTATTGGTAGCTCAAATCTAACGGCAACTGCATTAAAGTTAAATTATGAATGGAATCTTGCTATTACGAGCTATCAAGAAGGTGATATCTATAAAAAATTACGAAATATATTTGAAAATGAATGGGAAGCTAGTGAGTTATTAGATTTTGATTTCATCAATAAATATGCGATAAAATATCAAAAAAATAAAAAACTGCACCAACAAATTAGTTCAATATCTGAGATAGTTAATACAGATATAATTGAGCCAAACAAAATGCAGCAAGATGCTTTGTTAAATCTTAAGGCTTTAAGAGAGCAAAATAAAAAGAAAGCGCTTATTATTTCTGCTACTGGAAGTGGTAAAACATTTTTATCAGCTTTTGAAATACAAAATGCTAAACCCAAGAGAATGCTATTTTTGGCGCATAGAGAGCAAATTCTATTAAAAGCCTCTGCAAGTTTTGAAAAAATTATTCCCGCTTCATCCGAGATTGAATATGGTATTTTTTCAGGAAATCAGAAAAATTTAAATGCTAATTATCTTTTTGCAACAATACAAACTTTATCTCAGACTGAACATTTAGATAAATTTTCAACTGATTATTTTGATTATATTATTATTGATGAGGTCCATAAAATCGGTGCGGCTTCATATCAAAAAATATTAGATTATTTTAAACCGAAATTTTTACTTGGCATGACGGCCACACCGGAAAGAACAGATGGATTTAATATTTTTGAAATGTTTGACTATAATGTTGCGTATGAGATCCGTTTGAAAGATGCGTTAGAAATGGATTTAGTCGCACCTTTTCATTATTTTGGTGTGGTGGATTATGAGTTTAATGGGGAATTAATTGATGATCTATCTAATCTGAATTATTTAATTACTACTGAGCGAGTCGATTTTCTAATTGAAAAAATAGAATATTATGGATATTCAGGTGATACACCCAAAGGTTTAATATTCTGTCGTTCATTGGATGAAGCTCAAAATCTCTCAAATGAGTTTAATAGTAGAAATTATAAAACTGTGGCACTGTCGGCAGGGGATTCACAGAAACATCGAGAAGATACCATTAAACAGCTCGAGATTGGAAAAATCCAGTATATTTTTGTTGTGGATATATTTAATGAAGGCATTGATATCCAATGTTTGAATCAGGTTATTATGATGAGGCAAACGGAATCAAGCATTGTATTCATTCAACAGCTAGGTAGAGGCTTACGTAAATACCCAACCAAAGAATATTTGGTTGTTATTGATTTTATAGGAAATTATCAGAAAAATTATTTAATCCCAATAGCTTTGATGGGAGATAATTCGTTGAATAAAGAAACGGTCAGACGTGCTACTATTGATCCTGGCAATTTATATGGTGTGAGTAATATTAGTTTTGAAAAAATAGCGCAAGAGAGAGTACTTAAGGCTATTTCTACTGCTAAACTTGATAGTGCTCGAGTCATCAAAAAGGCTTACCTTGATTTAAAAAACCGCATAGGTCAAATCCCGTTATTATTAGATTTCATTATCAACAATAGTGTAGATCCTAGTGTTATAGCCAGTTCATATAAAACATATGATGACTTTATCGCCTCAATGGAAAGATTGCCTATAAAAACCTTTGGTATGTATGCAGATGCAGTTTTGCTTTTTCTAATGAGAGAATTATTAAATGGTAAACGCTTACATGAAATTTTATTATTAGAAACTTTATGTGAGCAATCTACATTATCGCATACTAATTATCTAAAAATTCTAGATGATAATCTAGTCAGTTATACAGAAGAGACCATCATTTCTGTTCAAAGAATATTGAATTATGATTTTTGGGGAGTAATTGAACGAGAAAGATATGGTGGTTCTGCTTTAGTTATTTACGATGAATTATCGGAATTCTATATTTTATCATCAGAAATAAAAAGTTTATTAGAGCATAATCAGGACTTTAAAACTCGTTTTTTAGATATCATAAATGTAGCAAAAGAGAAAAATAAAAAATATTCTGCATCAACACCATTAAAATTGTATGAGCGTTACAGTAGAAAAGATATATGCAGATTATTGAATTGGCATAAGGATGAATCAAGTACTATCTATGGTTATCGCCTAAAACATAATACGCTGCCTATTTTCACAACTTATCATAAAACAGAAGATTTAAATTCAAAGGTACATTATGAAGATAAGATATTAAGTCCAGATCTTATCAAGTGGTATAGTAAATCTAAGCAAACACGAAATTCAGGTCCAATGCTTGAAATCTTTCAATCACAAAAAGATAAAACGGCTGTAATACATTTTTTTATTAAAAAAGATGATTCTGAAGGAACTGATTTTTATTACTTAGGTCCAGCGAATATCATTGAAGATTCTATTATGGATGAGCAAGCGACAGAAATAGACGGTGGAAAAGTCCACTCTATTGTATCAATGCATTTGCGTTTACATTATTCGATAGAACTCAGTTTGTATCATTATTTAATTACGTAAAAAGGGCTCTATTCTGTTAAGAATAGTATTAATAGATTTTTATTCTGCTGAATTTTAAATTAGTTGAATGTAGTTCTATAAATGAATTTAGTGATGTTGAGTAGTGAAAAATAAACCCGCCCTGGGCACCATATAAAAAAGCGGACCTTAATAAGGTCCGTTTTTTTTGATCATAAAAAAGTAAAAATCAAATTGAATGTATTATCTTGTTGCTACTTAAAGATAATTTTATCAACTTGATGGAATGTAAAATAAAAAATCACCTTATCCGTTATAGCAATAGGGTGATTTATATTTAATATTGTTTTGTATTATTAGTGATCAGCAATTAATTCTTTGCATCTAAAGCTATAACCCGCTCTCTTAGTGTAATAAAACGAGTCAATACATCGTCTACTGTAAGAAGCCCTACATTATCTTCAGGTGCCTTCAGTACTTCACTGGCAATATGCCATGGCCCCCAAAAATCAGCATCACTATTACCAAACATCGCTACCGTTGGCACACCCACACCTACTGAAATATGTAATGCACCACCATCGCTGGTTAGCATCTGATCACATAAAGACATACCCGCCATTAATTCTCTAAGATTTTGTGTAGGTACTGGCGTAATAGGGATATCTTTGCACTGTTCAAGGATACACTGTGCTTTTTCATCATCACCAGGGTGCTGTTTATTGTCGTTGCTTCCTGGCGACCAAAAAAGAAGAATGTGGCATTTTTCGCGTTGTGTTAATTGGTGTGCTAACGCGATAAATTTTTCTGCTTGCCAACGTTGTTGTGGTTTACGTGAACTGATTTGTAAACCGTAAACAGGAGTATTTTCAGTTATCTTAATTCGTTGACGAATTGCAGAGATCTCTTCATCTTTGACATACAACTTTAAAGGACCCGCTTTTCTCTCTATTCCAAGAGGATGGGATAGTTGGCAGAACAACTCAGCGATATGACCTCTATTGGATGGTGTTGGAATGGGATCTGTCACTGCTGAAGGTGCATCATTGCCAATAGCGATAATACGTTTAGCACCTGATAGTTTTGCCCATTGTAATGCTCTTTTAGCCCAATGATCACGAGCAATAATTGCAATATCATAGTGCTGACGACGCATATCCAAAATAATTTTTAAGCGATTCAGAATAAGTTTTAAGGATGATTGCCCTGATTTTTTATGATGTAACTTACTGTAAATATGAACATTTCCGACGGAAGGGTTACCTTCTAGAATAGCTTGATTGTAAGAGTTTACTAGCAGATCTATTTTTGTATTATATTCATGAGCAAGAGAGTCAATTAATGGTGTTGTAAGTATTAAATCACCAATGTTATCTCTTTGTATTATTAATATTTTAGGCATAATTAGATTTATGTATATTCGAATGAGAGAAATTCATTGCTGATAAGTATGGCTTCAGCAGTAATCATATTGTGTATTTATGATTATAAACGATTCGATATGTAGAGGCATCTTTATCAGAGAATTAATCTACTTTTTGGATGGGGTGAATGAGAAGAGGATAAGATCAAATGCTGTATTAACGTTTTCTTCTCCTCACAAAATTATAATGTATGAAATTAATATTAGAAAATTATTTGACTTATCTTTAGTTCGAAATTTGGGGAATAAACATTAAAAATGAGATAGGCTGTGCCTAATAAATCACAGCCTTATAAATTTATTATTTATTGGTTTTATTTTTTTCTAACCATTTTTGCATCTGTTCTATTTCTGGACCTTGGGCATCAATAATAGCTTGAGCGAGTTTACGCATTTCAGGATCAGTACCGTATTTCAACTCAATCTTAGCCATATCAATAGCGCCTAAATGGTGGGCAATCATGCCATCAGCAAAAGCGACATCTGCATTATCGGTGTTCATTCCTTTTGCCATATCGGCATGCATTTTATTCATGGAATCATTGAGTTCTTTTTGCATTGGCGAACTGTTATGAGATGTCTCCATATTCATGTTCATATGTGTATTGTTTGCCATTGCACCAAAAGAGATAGCACTCATTAAAATAACAGCAGTAGGTAAAATCTTTTTCATAACAGTTTCCTTTAATTTATCGTGAAATTGTTATCACTCTAAAGATTCCCCTTAGGGGAAGGTCAATGTTGTTATTCAAAGTTTAATCTTCTTTACCTTTAATGACGTAATTACAAAATAGCCTTTTTAACCCATTTTATTTCAATTGGTTATATGCCTAAATTCAATTTAATGTCTCTTTATACACTCGGAATTTCTTTATAAAAAATAGAAAAGTAATGATAACTATTCCCATTAAATGTATTTTACTGTAAAGTTGCATTATTAATGCAACTTTAAGGTGGCTATATGGATAATCAAACTACAACGCAGTCTATGTCTCAAGAACACACAAAAGCAGGGCATACCTTTTTAGCAAGCTTAGGGAAAACACGTTTAAGACCTGGCGGTGTAGAGGCATCTGATTGGTTAATTAATAACGCACATTTTACATCCTCAAGTCATGTTCTTGAGATTGCTTGTAATATGGCGACAACTTCAATTGAAATTGCTAAGAAATATGGTTGCCATATTATTGCTGTCGATATGGATGATGATGCTTTGGCTCATGCGCAAAATAATGTTGATAACGCACAATTATCACATTTAATTCAATTAACAAAAGCCAATGCGTTATCTTTGCCTTTCCCTGATAATACGTTTGATATTGTTATAAATGAAGCAATGTTGACAATGTATGCAGATAAAGCCAAAGCGAAGCTAGTAAAAGAGTATTACCGTGTTTTAAAGCCCGGCGGTTTATTATTAACTCATGATATTATGAAGAAAAATAATGATGTTAATAGAGATAAATTAATTGGTGTAGTGAAATCAAATGTAGCACCAATGTTTAAGCAAGAGTGGCATGACTTATTTATTAATATTGGTTTTTCAGACGTAAAAATAAAATCTGGCAACATGAGTTTAATGTCGCCTATTGGTTTAATTCGGGATGAAGGTTTATTTAGAACTGCTAAAATAATTAAAAATGGATTGATAAATAAGCAAAATAGACCACGTTTCTTATCAATGTTTCGTTTTTTTAGAGAAAATCGGCATGTTTTAAATTATATTGCGTGTTGCTCTAAAAAATAATTTTATCAAGAAAAGCTTATATATCATTTAATGGCACCTAAGTAAAACTAGGTGCTTATTTTTCTATTAATAAGAATAAATAGAACTGTATACCTCCGTAATAAAATGTAAAAAATAAAAAGAATCGTAATCCAGATTGAACCTGTTTTATTTTAACTATATATCTATATTAGAAATAAGCATTAAAAAATAAATATTAAAACAGATAGGATTTATATGTGGAGTTTAATATGAAACAGATACTTATTATTTTAGGAGGGATATTATCGCTGACTATTATGCTAGCTATTCTTGTTGCTATTCTAATTGTATCTGTCATTAAAGAGAATTCGGCTGAGTTTTGGAATGAAAGCCACGAAGTGATTGAAAATTCATCCTCAACAGTAAATGCAACTCTTTCTACCGTAAAAGCAAAACGCGATACGCTTATGGCTATTTATCAATCTAAAGATAATAATGGAAGCTGTCAGCAGCTAGCTGAAAAGCTAAATGATATTGAAAAAGCACTTTCTAATGGAAATTTAATGCTACCTCGGTCAGCAAAAGAACAAGTTTCAATGATCAAAAATGCTTTTGATGGTTCAACATCACCTACGAAAAATATTGCTTGCGAGCAAGCGCTTCAAGTTATTACTGACTTGAGTCAGTAATCTCAATATTCTCTCTATTTTTATTTATCTTTTGTCCCATTGTAAGATTATTTTTAGTTATTAAATTAATATCTCTTAACTTAATTCAATGAATGTGCGATATATTTTTCTTTAAAAGAGCATATTTTTATTCTTTACCATAAAGTAACGGTAGGACATTTATATTTACAGTCTGGCTATTAAGAGGTGATGTTAACGTTAAAAAGAAGTTGCCAAGGGGATTTAAAGTCACGATATGAATATGCTAAAATTGATAGCTGATTCGCTTTAGCAATGAGATTTGATGATGATTTGGTTTGTTTTTTGTTTCTAACGACTCACATTTTCATCTTTATGCTATTTTTTATTTTCAATCTAATAAATCAATTTTAGCGCTAGCTAAGAAAAGCAAATCAGACAAAAGCTTCTATAAAAAGCAATGGCATATATATCAGTATAATTTAAGAAAACATCAATTAATTATGAATATCGCAGCATCAAATGTAAATGAAGTAAGCCGACAAACAGCGTGGATCAGGGTAATAATATTATCGTTCGCGGCTTTCGTTTTTAATACAACAGAATTTGTCCCTGTTGCACTGTTAAGTGATATTTCTGAAAGCTTCGGTATGATCCCAGCTCAAACAGGTTTAATGATCACAATATATGCTTGGGTTGTTGCTTTAATGTCTCTGCCTTTAATGATAATGACAAGTAAAGTTGAGCGACGTAAGTTACTTATTATTTTATTTATGCTCTTTATTTTAAGTCATATTTTATCTGGTGTAGCATGGGATTTTAACTCACTGATAGCAGGGCGTATTGGTGTCGCTTTTTCTCATGCAGTATTTTGGTCTATTACCGCATCTCTGGCTATTAGAGTGGCGCCTGCTGGCAAACGCGCTCAGGCATTAGGCTTATTAGCAACAGGAACAGCACTTGCAACAGTATTAGGTTTACCTATTGGTCGTGTTGTTGGACAGTGGTTAGGATGGCGTGCAACATTTATGGGCATTGGGATATTAGCCTTAATTACCCTGTTTGCGTTAATGCGCTATTTACCTTTATTACCTAGTGAGCATTCAGGATCACTAAAAAGCGTGCCGATGTTATTAAAGCGTGGCCCGCTTATGGGGATCTTTCTATTAACGGTTATTGCCGTGACAGCGCATTTTACAGCGTATAGTTATATCGAGCCTTTTGTCGTTGATATTGCAGGTCTGGATCAGAATTTTGCTACGTTAGTTTTATTGATTTTTGGCGGAGCCGGTATCATTGGTAGCGTGTTATTTAGTCGTTATAGCGCCAAAATGCCAACCTCATTCTTATTTTCAGCCTTAATATTACTTACGTTTTGTTTAAGTTTATTAATGATCAGTAGCCAGAATCTAACCGCATTTATTGTGCTGATTATATTTTGGGGTATTGGATTTATGTGTATTGGGCTAGGAATGCAGGTTAAAGTGATTGATTTAGCACCTGATGCAACGGATATAGCGATGTCTATTTATTCCGGTATTTTTAATATCGGTATTGGTGCTGGAGCATTGATTGGTAATCAAGTTATTTTACATGCTGGTATGACAAACCTTGGCTATGCGGGAACAATATTAAGTATTATTGCAGCGGTTTGGTGTGGTTTTATTTTTAATCGTTACCGTGTGGCGATGGGTGGGAAGCCACGCCAAAAGAATCAACTCCATCAACACTAAATAAGTATTTCCACGATATAAAGGCACTTATTCAATAGGAAGAGTGCCTTTTTTATTTGTTGTAGATGAATATCCTTAATCTCGCTTGTGATAGAATTCACAAAATTGACTTTGTATAGGATTAAGGCGAAAAAATGAATGGATTAACCTACTTAATGTTGGCAATTATATCTGAAGTCATTGCGACAACAATGCTGAAAGCTTCTGATGGTTTTAGCCGATTATATCCATCTATTGTTGTCGTCATTGGTTACTGTCTTTCTTTTTGGGCGCTTTCTCAAGTGGTAAGAGTTATGCCATTAGGTATTGCTTATGCAATATGGAGTGGATTAGGGATAGTTTTAGTTTCTGTTGCAGCGGTGTTTCTTTATCAACAAAAACTCGATTTACCTGCCATTGTTGGTATGGCTTTAATTATTGCTGGTGTTTTGGTTATAAATCTACTTTCAAAAAGTGCTTCACACTAATAGGAATAACTGGAAGAAATTAGGGTGTCTTTGATGCAAAAGAAATTTAAAACAGCTTGTTATCTATTTATGTTAACTAGCTTTGCTTTTATTGCAGGATGCAGTAATTCAGCGCAGACACAATATTCATCTACACAAATGGTTAGCAAAAGTCGAACAATACCGACAACCAGCCTTGATATTCTCTTAGAAGAATCAGCCAAGGCAACCTGTGTTTTTTCAGGTGGTGTGCCTTCGCTAAACTATGAATTACATGGGGGGCAGACACCAGTGTGTCAATTTGCTAATGGCAAGCGTTGTAGTGAACAAGCTTTAATTGAAGGGGCTTGTATTCCAGGTTAAAGCTTATTTTTGGTTGAGTGTTTAATGACCATATCTTTATTATAAAAATAGCCTTTAGTTTATCGCTAAAGGCTATTTTCTTTTTTATTCTTTTGTTTTAAAAGAACTTGTTATTTGGCTCATTAATACTAATAAACCTACAACAAAATAAGCAGAGAAAATAATAAGCATCCATTGTGGCATTTCTAAAGTTAAGAATTGCCATTGGCTGACAGAACAATCACCGGTTGCTTGGAATACAGCAGGGAACCAATCTTGCAGAGCAAACCAAGAAGGTAAAGTGACAAAAAAGTCACAGGTTGCAAAAGGTGATGGATTCAGAATAAGTTGTGTATGTTCCCAAGAGAGTTCAATTCCTCGGTATGCGGAATAAATCCATAAAAAACCGCCTGCCATACGCATAAGAGCCATTTTAGGTGCAGATGCCCCAATCAATGCAGCGACTAAGATCCCTAATACTGCAATACGTTGATAGACGCACATTACACAAGGCATTAATTCCATTCCGTACTGAAAATACAATGCGGCACCTTCAAGACCTATTGCTGTTAATGCAAGCAACAGCCATGAAAAACGGCTTTGTGACCAGTGACGAAGAGAAGTCAGCATAATAATATCCATTTAAATATTAAATAAAATAAGTGCTTATTCTGCCTAAAAATCAAGCGCAAAAAAAGTTAAAACCTGTTATTTCACAAATATTTACATTCGAGCTTATTTTAATGAAAAAAATAGGGCTTTTATCAAATAAAAGCCCTATTTATGTGGTGTAACTGTGGTTCTATTGTTATGGAATAGCAACTAAACCAATTTCATAAAACCAGTGTGTTGCAGGAACAAGCCAAAATTCAACAGCCAGTAAACCAAGTAATGTCATTACAATTGTATATGGCAGTGCCATTATCACCATGCGGCCATATGATAAACGGATGAGTGGTGATAATGCTGATGTTAATAAGAACAGGAATGCAGCTTGCCCATTTGGTGTCGCAACAGAAGGTAAGTTTGTACCGGTATTAATAGCAACACCAATATGTTCATATTGTGATTGGCTAATTAATCCATCTTGCAATGCTGTTAAAGCTTCACTGATATAAACCGTACCCACAAACACGTTATCTGAAATAGCAGATAGTAGACCATTAAAGAGGTAAAAAAGAGACAGTTGCGAGGATTCTGAAGCTTGAAGAACAAACTGAATAATAGGGGCAAATAATTGCTGATCGATAATAACAGCAACAATAGAGAAGAAAACAGTCAATAACGCAGTGAAAGGCAAGGCCTCTTCAAATGCTTTACCAAGAGCATGTTCTTCTGTGACTCCACAAAATGCAGTGGCAAGAATAATAACAGATAAACCGATAATACCGACTTCTGCTAAATGGAGCGCTAAAGCAACAATCAACCAAATACCAATTAATGCTTGGATCATCAATTGTGCTTTTTCTTGAGAAGTGCGTTTTTCACTGTTTTTCTTGTCGTATTCAGTGAGAACTTTACGAACTAAATCAGGCAATTCAGCACCATAACCAAAGAGCTTAAAGCGTTCTACAAGGTAGCACACTGCAAGACCCGCAAAGAAAACAGGAATAGTGACAGGTGACATTCTGATAAAGAAGGTCACAAAATCCCACTCTAAATGTTTTGCAATAATAAGGTTTTGTGGTTCACCCACCATGGTCATTACGCCACCTAATGCAGTACCAACACCAGCATGCATCATTAAGCTACGTAAAAAAGCACGGAATTGTTCTAAAGTTTGTTTTTTTTCTGCGGTATCAATAAACCCATCATTACTTAATTCTGCACCTGATTGGTTAGATGCGAAATTATGATATATAGAGTAGAAACCGAGAGAAACACTGATCACAACCGCGATAACGGTTAAAGCATCTAAAAAGGCAGATAAAAATGCACTTGCAAAGCAAAAAGCAATAGATAACATCCGTTTAGAACGAATAGATAGCAATAATTTTGTAAAAGCAAACAGTAACAATTGCTTCATAAAATAGATACCCGCAACCATAAAGACAAGAAGCAAAATCACTTCAAGGTTGTTGGCAATTTCATGACCAATCTGTTTTGGGCTAGTCATACCAATGATGACGGCCTCAATAGCAAGTAATCCTCCGGGTTGTAGCGGGTAACACTTTAGCGCCATAGCCAGTGTAAAAATAAATTCTACAACTAATAGCCAACCGGCGACAAAAGGGTCAACAAAGAAAAAAAGCAGTGGGTTGATAATTAAAAAAGTAAGAATAGCAAGCTTATACCAATCTGGGGAATTCCCCATAAAGTTCTTTAGTAGTGCTTGTCTTATACTCATATCCATTAGGTTTTTCATCCTCCAAATAGAGATTTTAAGCGCAACAATGCGCAATCTAACCATAGTACGCGCTAATTGCTGTGAAATTAAGCGCGCTAGTAATAATAAATTGATGAAACTACATCACGTTTTATGATGCCATTCACTATTTAATGATGGTTGAGCTATATCAAAATTACGCATTCTGATATTATCTTTTCCATTATTAGCAGAAAAATCGCTTCGGAAGAAATAAAAATATGGTTATTAAGGCT
>JAEYFY010000422.1 GCA_023454395.1 Pseudomonadota bacterium | reverse complement strand
AGAAGGAATACGATATGTATTGTGTGCAATGTGAACAAACAATGAAAACGCCTGTAGGTAATGGTTGTGCCTATGCGCAAGGTATGTGTGGTAAAACAGCAGAAACTTCTGATCTTCAAGATTTACTCGTTGCGGTATTAGAAGGGCTTTCCGCGTGGGCTTTAGCCGCGCGTAGCGTTGGTATTATTGATCATGATGTAGATAGCTTTGCTCCTCGTGCTTTTTTCTCTACGTTAACTAACGTCAACTTTGATTCTGATCGCATAGTTGGTTATGCGAAAGAAGCTATCTATTTCCGCGAAAGTTTGAAATCTCGTACTTTAGCGAAAAATGCAGCAATTCAAGTCATTAATCCAAGAGCTGAAATTCAATTAGCGGGTAACGATTTAGACAGCTTACAAAAACAAGCTCAGCTTTTTGCTTTAAATGCAGATAAAGCGCAAATCGGTGATGATCTTCATGGATTACGTATGCTGTGCCTGTATGGCTTAAAAGGGGCGGCGGCTTATATGGAGCACGCGCATGTTTTAGGTCAGTATGACAATGAAATTTATGCAGAATATCACCATTATATGGCGTGGTTAGGTACTGATCCTTCTGATATGAATGAGTTGTTAGAAAATGCGATGGGCATTGGTCAAATGAACTTCCGCATTATGGCGATTCTTGATAAAGGCGAAACTCAAGCTTACGGCAACCCTACACCAGTTACTGTTAATGTGCGCCCTGTTGCTGGTAAAGCGATTTTAATTTCAGGTCATGACTTAAAAGATCTGCAAATGCTACTTGAGCAAACTGAAGGTAAAGGAATTAACATTTATACTCATGGTGAAATGTTACCTGCTCATGGTTATCCAGAACTTAAAAAATATAAACATTTAGTGGGTAACTACGGAAGTGGTTGGCAGAATCAGCAAATTGAGTTTGCAAAATTCCCAGGGCCTGTATTGATGACGTCAAACTGTATTATCGATCCTAATGTTGGTAATTACGGTGACCGTATTTGGACTCGCAGTATTGTCGGCTGGCCGGGTGTAAAACATATTACTGGTGATGACTTCTCTGAAATGATTGAACAAGCACAATCATTAGAAGGTTTCCCATACAATGAAATTGAGCATTTAATTACAGTTGGTTTCGGTCGTGAAACACTATTAAATGCCGCTGATACTGTGATTGATTTAGTTTCACAGAAAAAATTACGTCATGTTTTCTTAGTGGGAGGTTGCGATGGTAGCCGTGGTGAACGCAGTTACTACACCGATCTTGCAAGAGAAATTCCACAAGACTGTTTAATTATGACCTTGGCGTGTGGTAAATACCGTTTCAATAAACTGGATTTCGGTACTTTAGAAGGCTTACCACGCTTACTTGATGTGGGTCAGTGTAACGATGCTTACTCAGCGATTATGCTAGCCGTTAACCTTGCTGAAAAATTAGGTTGTGGTGTGAATGACTTACCACTGTCTTTGATTCTCTCTTGGTTTGAGCAAAAAGCGATTGTTATCTTATTGACTCTGCTTTCATTAGGCGTGAAAAACATTTATACCGGCCCTACAGCACCTGCGTTCTTAACTGACAATCTGCTGGCGGTACTAAATGAGAAATTTGGTATGCGCTCTATTACTACACCAGAACAAGATCTTAAAGATATTCTTTCTGCTTAATGTTTTAAATTCATTATCATTACCGAAGCCTGCGGGCTTCGGTGAAGGATCAATATCCATGACGATGCCTACTTCTCTTTGTCCTAATCGTATGCAAGTTCACTCTATTAATCAGGAAACGCCTGAAGTGTGGACGCTAAATTTAATTAATCATGATTTTTATTCTTATAAACCGGGTCAGTTTGCACTGGTGAGTATCAATAATAGTGATGAAACACTGCGTGCTTATACCATTTCATCTTCTCCGGGATTAAGTCCATTTATCACTTTAACCGTTCGCCGTTTAGAAAAAGGTGTGGGTTCTGGTTGGTTAACATCACAAGTAAAACCGGGTGATTATCTTTGGTTATCTGATGCTCAGGGTGAATTTACTTGTGCTGGTAAAGAAGGTGCGCGCTATTTGATGTTAGCAGCAGGTTGTGGTGTGACACCTGTTATGTCGATGACTCGTTGGTTGTTAAATAATCAACCTAGAGCAGACATCACGGTTATTTTTAATATCCGTGAGCAAAGCCAGTTTATTTTTGAGAAAGAATGGGTCGAATTAGCAAATGCATATCCATACAATCTTAATTTTATCATGATGTCTAAACTACCTGATAATAAAGGGTTATTTAGTGGTCGCATTTCTCAAGAAAAATTAGCTGCATTAGTACCTGATATTGCGAGTCGTACAGTTATGTGCTGTGGCCCGAATAGTTATATGGAAGACACAGGACGTTTTGCAAGAAATCTTGGTGTGCCTGCTGAGAATATCTTTATGGAACGTTTTGGTGATGAGCCTGTTTGTGTTGATGAAAACGAACAATTAACCATGACTATTCGTCACCCATTATCACAAATTAAAGTCCCTGTTGGCGTGACTTTATTATCAGCTATGGAAGAAAATAAAGTTCCTGTCTTTGCGGCTTGCCGAGCGGGAGTTTGTGGTAGCTGTAAAACTCGCATTGTGAGTGGTGATTATGATGTCAGTAGCACCAGTACATTAACGCCTGAAGAGATAGCTCAAGGTTATGTTTTAGCATGTAGCTGTCGTTTAAAAGGAGATGTTGAGTTAGCTTAACCTCTTTTTAGTCAGTATTTCCTTCTATTTTCCTGTCTTTTTTACCCTGTTAATTTATTAGCAGGGTTTTTTATGTCTATTCTTCCCATTAAAAAACTGAATAATCTGGAAAATGCTTCCCTTTATTTTAAATTAAAGAAGGGTTTTATTTATTCAGAATAATAAAAATATTGGAAATGATGATTAACTAAAAATATATTTTAGTTAGTGGGGAGTTTCCTTATAAACATTCTGCTATTATTTAAACTATCGACTGGGTAAGGGGGGATATATGAAAAAATTGTTAGTTATTTGTTTATTTAGTGTCATGTTATCTGGCTGTGAAAAACCTCAACAAACCCTTGATGGCTCTAATGTAGAGTCGCTACGTATCTCTATTGTTGAAATGCGCAACTCACTTCCCCTTGATGAACAATCACGTTTTGATGAAGCAATAGAATTAGCGATCCTTAATGATATTAATTTTAATGATTTAGTTATCGCTGGTCGTCATAAAAATGCGGATATTATCACTCGTAAAATGTGCCAATCATTAGATGGTAAAACAGTAAAAGATATATTTTTACAAGCAGAAGAAATAAGAGTACAAAAATTAGCATTCAAATAAACAATTAATAAACAGATTATCTTTTACTATACGATTTTAGCTTTCGTAGGCAATTTCATTTCTTTTTATATATTGGTTTTGAATGTAATTACAAATTTTAATTGTGTGATGAATGCTTGGAGTTATTTTTCAATAGAACTTAAACAAAATCGTTATCATGCTTTTCATTATATTGTGAGTGGTTATAATGCGCGCCGCATTCGCAAGAAAAGTGCAGTATCTCGTTAGGCGAGGCTCCTATACAAACACAGGTTACTGATCTGACGACGTCGAGAGACGCCCAAG
>JAEYFY010000418.1 GCA_023454395.1 Pseudomonadota bacterium | reverse complement strand
CAGGAGAGTTTGCTGTTGATAAATGGGTCAACAGCTTGAACTTAACCCATGTCAATGCGGGTAGTGAAATCATGCAAACCTGGGAATACTGCCATCGTACTGTTCAAGGGCGTGAAGATGCCGAACTGCTATTGTGGCGTGGTGTTGAAATGGTGGAGCTTCTTTCGACATTAAGCATGGACAAAGACAGCATGAGGGCAGCGCTTCTTTTCCCCCTTGCTGAAGAAAATCTTATTGATCAGGAAATCGTCACTGAACATTTTGGTGATGCGATTTGGAGCTTAGTACGTGGTGTAATGGAAATGGATGCCATACGCCAGTTAAAAGCAACGCATACCAATGAAACAAGCTCTGTTCAGGTGGATAATGTTCGCCGAATGTTGTTATCTATGGTGGAAGATTTCCGTTGTGTGGTCATCAAACTTTCAGAGCGTATTGCCCATTTACGCGAAGTGAAAGATGCCACAGAAGATGAGCGCGTACTGGCTGCAAAAGAGTGTTTTAATATTTATGCGCCATTAGCCAACCGATTGGGTATTGGTCAATTAAAATGGGAATTAGAAGATTTCTGCTTCCGTTATCTTCATCCTGATGAATACAAAAAAATAGCCAGCTTACTTCATGAGCGTCGTATCGACCGTGAACAGTATATTGATAATTTTGTCAGTACAGTGCGCGGTTATATGAAAGAAGAGAATGTTAATGTAGATATCTATGGACGTCCCAAACATATCTATAGTATCTGGCGCAAAATGAAGAAAAAAAATCTCGCATTTGATGAGTTATTTGATGTGAGAGCGGTACGTATTGTCGTTGAGCGTCTTCAAGACTGTTATGCCGCATTAGGGATTGTGCATACTCATTTCCGTCATTTACCTGATGAATTCGATGATTACGTCGCAAATCCAAAACCTAATGGCTATCAATCTATTCATACCGTTGTGTTAGGACCTGAAGGTAAAACGGTTGAAATTCAAATACGTACTCGCCAAATGCATGAAGATGCAGAATTGGGTGTGGCTGCGCACTGGAAATATAAAGAAGGTGCAACAGGCGCTGCGACGAAAGGCGGTACAGGTAGTTATGAAAACCGTATTGCATGGTTACGTAAACTGATTGCATGGCAAGAAGAGATGGCGGATTCTGGCGAAATGCTGGATGAAGTTCGTAGCCAAGTCTTTGATGATAGGGTTTACGTTTTTACGCCAAAAGGTGATGTTGTTGATTTACCTGCAGGTTCAACACCGCTTGATTTTGCTTATCATATCCATAGTGATGTGGGGCACCGTTGTATTGGGGCAAAAATTGGCGGGCGTATAGTGCCATTTAGCTATCAATTACAGATGGGCGACCAAATTGAAGTTATTACACAAAAACATCCAAATCCAAGTCGCGATTGGTTAAATCCTAACTTAGGTTATGTCACGACAAGCCGTGGACGTGCGAAAATTCATAATTGGTTCCGTAAGCAAGATCGCGATAAAAATATTCTTGCGGGGCGTCAGATCTTAGATAACGAATTGGCGCATATGGATATCAACATGAAAGAAGCAGAAAAACTGCTGATCGCACGTTATAACGTTCATAGTGTTGATGAAGTATTAGCAGGTATTGGTGTCGGTGATATTCGAATCAACCAATTAGTGAACTTTATTCAAAGTAAATTGAATAAAGCCACTGCAGAAGATGAAGATAAAGAGGCACTGCGCACGCTCGAAAACAAAACGCCAGCACCAAGAACCACAGGGTCTGGTGGAAGCATTGTTGTCGAAGGTGTGGGTAACTTAATGCACCATATTGCGCGTTGTTGCCAGCCTATTCCGGGTGACAATATTGTCGGCTTTATTACTAAAGGTCGTGGTATTTCGATTCACCGTGCTGACTGTGAGCAACTGGCTGAATTACTTTCTCATGCACCAGAGCGTATTGTTGATGCGGTATGGGGAGAAAATTACTCCAGCGGTTATTCATTGGTAGTACGTGTTGTAGCGAATGATCGTAGTGGGTTATTACGTGATATCACGACAATTTTAGCCAATGAAAAAGTAAACGTACTTGGTGTGAGTAGCCGTAGCGATGTGAAGCAACAAATTGCGACAATCGATATGAATATTGAGATTTATAATCTCCAAGTATTAGGTCGTATTTTGGCAAAACTTAATCAGTTGCCTGATGTGATAGAGGCGAAACGCTTTTCTCACTAAATTATTAAAATGATAAGATGCCGAGACAACTGTTCTCGGCATTTTTTTATCTAAAAATCAGAAAATCTGTATATTTAGTTAGTAATTTAATTGCTAGGGTTTATTTAAAATAAATATGGTTTTAAATAAAAGAGATCTCGTAGATAAATATGAAGATAACTAAACAATATTATATTAAGAATATGTGTTGGGGATGGTTTATTGGCGCTCTATTTTTATACTCTTGCTTAGAGTATGAGTTGAAGTATGAAAGTCTAATATTGTTAATTAGTATTTCTGGTATTGGATTATATCCGTTGGCTAAATGGGGGATTGAATATTTTTTTCTTCAATTTACTACTAGAGAATTTTGGAATCGAGGACTATTTTTAGATACAGCTGGTAAAGCTGGTGGTTTAGCTTTATATAGTTTCATCGTGTTTTTATTATCTATACCAATTACAATAATTTTTATATTATTTGTGTTAGTGAAAAGGTTGTTCCTCTAAATAAACAACCTTTAAAGTATTAATTAAATACCAATCAAATTATTGGCTTTTTCAATTAAGTCGTTATCAATCAATGCTCCAATACTTGCTATAAGCAATCCATATCCTAATACCCCTATGGGACCACCTAGAAGTACACTAAATGTAAATCCTGCTACAGATGTAGCCGCCATTCCTACAAATATAGTCTCTGCTTTAACAAAAAATGGACGCCAATTATCTGTTTCTGTTGCTTTTATTAACTCTATCGATAGATCTTTGACGTCAAGAGCTTTACTCACAAAAAACATACCTTTACTAAATTTTTTTAATTTTTGAGCTATATCATCGATTTTGACCGATTCCAATGCAGTTGCAATAGCTTTACGATCTTTGGCATTAATTCTTCTATTGATATCCGCTTTGTATTTTTCGTAAGCTTTTAGCGCATCATCAACGTTACGGATGGTTTTTCCTCTGGCTTGTTGTGCTAAAGACTCCGCTAATTTTCTTGCTTTATCACCATAAGCATTAAACACTTCTTTATAAAAATCAGCAGTAAACTTTATTGAATCATGCAACTGCTTAAAATCATCGTTTGTTTGTTCTTTTTTATTTGCTTGTTGCGCTAAAATATCAGCAATTTGGAAATTACGACGTGTAAACGTCATATTCTTGTGGAAATTTTGGCATGCAGATTTAAAATCTTGTTCTCTGATATATTTTTGCATCTCAGGGAAGTTATTTATATTGTCTGCACCTTTATCTGCATATAAGGCATGTAAAGCTAATCTAACTGAGGGTAACCAGCGGGAATATTCCCCAAATTTTTCACCTATATTTTGTAACATAGGGTCTGGATGAGGACTAAAATGAATATCAAAAAGAAAACCATTTATATAGTTCATTTTTTGGTAAAACATTCTACTTAGATTCAGGTCTGCTTCAAATATACGACCTATATTTTCATTATTTAATGGAATATTATTTTCTTCCATATTTAATAATAGCAATGGAGAACTTTCATTAAACTCGTTTGATCTATGCATTAAAGCACGGCCATAGGGTCGCATTCTTAATGCTTTTTTTAATGCTAATTCAGTTTTCTGTTTTAAGTAAGATTTACATTCATTTTTAAACTCAGGGCAATTTTTCTTTCCGCAAACAGGGCATTCTTGTTTTTTATCCTGTATAAAATTATTACAAATAATATTTGTAGCTTGATTAAAAGAAAAACCATTATTAAAAGCATACTCAGGAATATAAGCACTATGTGGCGTTACAGTTAATGAACTAAATTGAATTATATTTTCACTCATTTTATTAATCCTTTAACAAAAGTGACGTATTTATATGGTGTTGAAACGTGGATTTATAGTGAGGAGTATATTTGTAAATAACAAATTTATAGTTCAATTTAAAATGTCATTATTCTATCAAAAAAGTTCTTTTTAAGATCTTGAGCTTGAAATGATAAGATGCCAAGACAACTGTTCTCGGCATTTTTTTATCTAAAAATGTGTTAAACAGGATAAAGCTAACTCTTATTTAAAAGGCAATGTGATGTCAGAAAATCGTGAAATCTTTCGTTTATTAGAAATTATGGCACAGCTACGTGATCCTAATACTGGATGTGAATGGGATAAAGTGCAGACTTTTGACACTATTGCACCTTATACATTAGAAGAAACCTATGAAGTATTAGATGCCATTACGCGCAAAGATTTTGCTGATTTAAAAGAAGAGTTAGGCGATTTACTTTATCAAGTCGTTTTTTATTCACGAATGGCACAAGAGCAAAATCTATTTGATTTTAATGATGTCTGCGAAGCCATTAGCAATAAATTAGAACGTCGTCATCCTCATATTTTTGTATCTGAAAGTGACAATAATTTAGTTACAGAAAAGCATCGTTGGGAAAAGCTCAAAGCTCAAGAGCGTGAAGCCAAAGCTCTATTTTCATTGTTAGATGATATCCCTGTGTCATTGCCCGCTTTAATGAAAGCCGAAAAAATCCAAAAACGGTGTGCTTCTGTGGGATTTGATTGGAATGAACTAGAGCCTGTTTTAGGTAAAGTTTATGAAGAAATTGATGAAGTGATGGCTGAAGTGAAAAAAGAGCCTCAAGATGCCTCTCGAATTGAAGATGAGTTAGGTGATTTACTGTTTTCTGTAGTTAATTTATCACGCCATTTAAAACAAAAACCTGAACAAGCACTCAATCGAGCATGCAGAAAATTTGAACAACGCTTTCGTTTTGTTGAAAAAACGCTCTCAGAAGAAGGTATAGGCATAGAAAATGCCTCATTGGAAGAGATGGAGATCTGTTGGCAGAAAGCAAAAGGACAACAGGTTGAGTGAATTGTGACACGCAAATTAACGCCAGCGTGACATAAAGTGCGATAAAAATAGTCTATAACATCTCGTTTTTTCAGAGATTTTTATAAAAGATTTTAAAAATCGAAATTATAAAAGGTAATTTCGTTTTTTTGCTTTTGGGTGATTTAAAATCTTGTGGTTACATTTTATTGCATTAAAAATGTGATTAACCTCAAAAAAATTAAAAGCATGATCATAAGCAAAAGATCTCGCTATAAACCTGCTACACTTAATACCGTGAAAAAAATAAAGCATCTCTTCCTTAAAAGTGATATCTTAGCTGAAAGGATTAAGCTAAAATGCTTGAGAAATATTTTCACGGGTTTAGTTAATTGAATTTTTACTGTTTTTTCGTGTTTAAACGGATAAGTGGCGTGATGAAAAAGAACT
>JAEYFY010000405.1 GCA_023454395.1 Pseudomonadota bacterium | reverse complement strand
TGTTGAAAAAACAATCATTATCTTTCCGCTTAAACTTAGAACGTGAGGGTTGTCTAGATATGAAAAGACAGAAACGAGATCGTTTAGCAAGAGCATTATCGAAAGGTTATCAAGCTGGTATGCAAGGTCGTTCAAAAGAACTTTGCCCTTATTTCGCCATTGATGCGCGTTCACATTGGCTTGGAGGCTGGCGACAGGCGATGGAAGATCGCCCGAGTCTGGTAAAATAAATAACCCGTCGTAGTGAAATAGATAATAGTTTATTTTTAGCTATATTAAATATTATCACTAAGATTTTACCGACAATCAAAACGAGGGTTATTTATATGTATTCCTATGTACATATTGAACATAGGACAATTTGAGTATAAATAACAAACAATCAAATTGGATATAAAAAGGCTTACATTTTGTAAGCCTTTTGCATTTGTCATTTTGCAATTAAACAGATTAACGACCTAAATTAAAGAAACTGTTCATGCTTAGCTCAAAGTTTTGCATTAATTCTTTTAAGTTATTATTTTTAACTTTATTAAGATCGGGGTAGCGTGGGCGATTAGTACGGGCGCCTTGTAATCTAAGTGTTATGAGGAATAAATTATTTTTATATTGATTAATAATTTCAGTGTTACTTTCTATCGCTTTTTGATCCATTGTTTTTTTACTATCATCAAATTGTAAAAGTAATTTTTCATAGTTATAAATGATATTTTTTAATAAATAGAAAATCTCTTGTGTATGCTGATTAAAATTATCGTGTGACCCTTCATTATTTACCCATGTTGGCTCAATACTTACTCGTGAAATAAATTCATTACACTCAAAGAGTTTTATTGCAATATCTTCGCGTGTTAGCTTCATCCCTTGCTTATTTCTCGGACTCCACTCATTTCTGACTAATTCTATAATAGAGGCAAGTTTTCCTAAAACTATCGCCCCTTCTCTTTCTGGAGAGATGAAGATATGTATTATACTACCTAATATGATACCTAAAATTATACCAATAATACGATCCCGAACAGCAGTAAGTTCATAAACAGGACCCATTGTTTCTAATAAAGCTAATGAAAATGTAAATGCTATTTGAATACCTGCATAGCTAATATTTTCTTGTCCCGTTGCCACCCATCCAGCAAGAAAAAAAACGGGAATTATCAATAATAATAAACCAAAAATAGAATTTATTTGGTTGGTGATAAACATTATTGAAAATAGCGCAAAAGCAGCACCAATAACTGCGCCAGATAAACGCAAAATAACTTTACGTTGAACATTGCCTAATCCAGGTTGAGCAATAATTAGGCAGCTTAGCATAAAGGTGCTAATCCCAGTCCAATCAGTTAATGTATAAATAAAATAACTAACTAATACAGAGAGTAATGTTTTTAATGCAAAGATGATGTATCGACTATTAGTAAAAGCATCTTCGATCCAAAAACGTTCTTTAGGTTGATCAACCTTATTTAAAATTAATTCAACTTCCTCTTTACTAAGGTAATTTTTTTCACTTTCTAAATATCTTTTTAGTGCTGAATAGATCCTATTTAAAATCACATTATTTGTAGTTTTATAATGAATTATATCTTGTTCAGATAATGATTTTTTTTCTAGTGATAATTTTATATTTTCTAGCGTATTGGCTAGTTGTGCAGCAAATATTTTATCTTCCTCATTAGCTAATTCTTGAGGTAGTTTTGCTGATAAATTTCGAATTTCAGAAATAAAGGTTATTTTTTCAATATAGTATTGTTTATCTAGTGTGTTATTTTTATCTCGCATAATACTAAAGCGCAGATATTTATACATGGCTTGTAGGTCCATGCCTACTTGAACAATATTATGATCTTTTTCGGTAGATGAAATTGTAGGATCAATGCATTTATTAATAATTTTAATTTGATAAATTAAAAAATTAGTAAGCTGTTTTTCGGGTTCAATGGGTAATAAAAGTGTATTAACTATCAGTGTAACAACTATAGTATAAATAACAGAAACCCAAACCCATAAAATTGATCTAACAAGTAGTTCTGCATTAGGTGCAATATCAACAAGTGATTGTGAATAAATAACAACGATTGAAATAATATAAAAGAGAATTCCGACTTTTGTTGTTCTCATTAAAAAAAAGCTAATTAGAAAAACAAGGGAGGAAAGTAATATTCTGAGAAAAGGAGAATTCCAAGTTATAATAATGATTAGAAGAGATACCAATATTGCTAATGTACCTGCAATAATAAATAGAAAGCCGATTATTTTTGTAATAACAATATTTGTTTGAGTTAGAAAGAAGACAACAATAATAGAAAGAGGAATATAGGGTATTTGCAGGGATAGTGAAATAATTACAACCAAAACGCATGATATTACTGTGCGTACTGTTTGGTTCATTCTTCCTGGATAAGGTAATAAAGCATTCTGAATATTTTCTAAAATTGAGTTCTCTTTCATTATTTTGTTCTTCCTTAATGATTTATCATTTATCGCGGTGAATAATGACAACGGAAGAAGCACCAATACGGAATAAATCAGGATCAGGATCAGCAATACGTATTTTTACAGGAAACCGTTGTGAGACATGGACCCAATTAATAGAACGACTTACTGACGGTAAACCGCCAATAATTATTCCTTCATCTGTGGGAGCAACACCATAACTAATTGAGTCAACAACACCAGAAAAAGATTTATTTGTATCGCTCATAACAAACACTTGTGCTGGAGAGCCTTTATGAAGTCCTTTTAAATCTGTTTCACGGAAATTTGCGATGACAAACCATTGTTTTGTATCAATTAAGGTCATAATGGCTTGAGAGGGGGAGGTATATTGTCCTACAGTGGTTTTTAGTGATGTTACTATGCCATCAAAAGGGGCTATGACTTCTGTATATTGTAAATTAAGCTTCGCTTTTTCAATTTGAGCAACGACTTCATTGCGTTGAGCTTCTAAAGCCTCAATACCATCAATCGCTAGAATTGCTTGTTTGGCTTGTAATTGTAAAGCTTTATAAACAGCCTCATCACTATTTTTCTTTGTTAATGCTTGATTTATCTCTTCTTTAGAAACATAGCCTTTTTTAACTAAAGGGAGTTTTCGATTATATGAATCGAGAGATTGTAAAAATTGAACTTTTGCACTTTCAACTTGTGCATGAATAGCCTCAGCATTTTTTTCTTGAGAACTGATTGAGCGTTGCATTAATTTTATTTGTTCTTCAAGCGTTTTTTGTTTAGCTAAATTATAGTTTAAATCAGCTTGATAAAGCTGAGGGTCTATTCGATAAAGTAAGTCGCCTTTTTTGACTAACTGATTATTCTCGATAGGAAGCTCAATAATTTTACCATTAATTTCAGGTACTACATTAATTGTATCTGCGTAAATATAAGCATCATCTGTTCTTGGTGCATTATTAACATTCCAAAGCACTATCCCTAATACAATTAATGTGATTAATAGAAGTAATAGGCTATATATTTTACGTACTAATATCATCTCTAGTCCTTTTTACTTAGGAAAAAATAATAACCAAGTTAACATTGAAATTAATGCTGTAACGCAAGGATATACAATAATAACAGGGTGCAAAAAGAAGCGCCCTTTAGTTTTGGATAGTATGATATGGATGATAATCATGCCTAAAATGCCAATAGCAGAACATAATAACCAATCAGGAAATGATGCACCAAATAATACAATGGAAGGGGCAGGTGAGCATCCTGTAAGAAACAATATCATTAATACAGTTGCTACTAAATTTTTTATATTATTCATAACATCCTATTTTCTAATAATGACGCATAAAAATGGCTTATTAAAATAAGTAATATCATTCATTATTGCACAAAACTTATTTAAAAATATAACAATAAGCTAAATTTATAGTCTTTGTTTAACTTTTAAATGTTAAATTTATCTTTGATATAAAAACAAAGAATAGATGAAATTCGGAGTTATGATCTGAATAAGATTAAATTACTCACATAATCAAAATGTTATCACTATGCTTTCTTGGAAAGGTAAGTTTTCAATATGATAGGTAGGATGAAAAACTAGATGAGAATAAGTTTTATTTTTATAACAGAAATAAAAAAGCCTAATCTTAAAAAGAGTAGGCTTTGGTCTATCAGTTACTGTCGATTTAGAATGCAGTCGTATCTTTAAATAAGCCAACTTTTAAATCTTTTGCTTCATAAATCAGCTTACCATCAACATACACTTCACCATCGGCAATACCCATAATCAGTTTACGATTGATAACACGTTTGAAATCAATTTTATAGGTAACTTTTTTTGCTGTTGGTAATA